>JBJTRZ010000553.1:0-7221 GCA_046076415.1 Armatimonadota bacterium | reverse complement strand
CCCCTCCGCGCGGCTGCGCGCCGCTTCGATGCGATGGAAGCGCTCCCCCAGCCGGGGCAGGTGCTCGGAGGGAATCCCGCACCCCGAGTCCCGGACCCGCAAAAAGGCGCGGTCGCCCAGCAAGCCCGTTTCCAACCTAATCATGCCTTCCTCGCGGGTACACCTCAAGGCGTCGGAGAGCAAGTTGGCGACGAGTCGGACCAATTCGTCGCCGTCCCCCACGACCTCGACCCCCATCGGAAGCTCGCCAACGACCACGCGCTCGCCCCCGGGAACGTCGGAAATCGCCGCTTCCGCGACTTCCGACAGGCGAAGCCGATCCCATCGACGAGGCGCATCGCTCGCCTCCACCGAGGAAAGGTAGAGCAGGTCGTTGACCAGCCGAATCATCCCGCCCGTCGAACGCTGGGCCCGGGCGATCGCCTCGTTGCGCCTCTGGGAAGACAGCCCGGAACTCGCCGCACTATCGAGTGTCGCGCGCAACGCGGTCAAGGGCGTGCGCAATTCGTGGCTGGCGTCCGAAACGAAGCGTCGTTGTCGCTCCGCACCCTCGCCAATGCGCTCGAGCAGCGCGTTGAAGGTCGTCGCCAATTCCGCAAATTCGTCGCGCCCCTCCACGGGCAAGCGTCCGGCGGGAACCCTCGGGTCGAGTTTGCCAACGGCGAGTCCCAAGCGTCGCACCGGGCGCAAAACCCGCCCGGTGAGGGACGCTCCCATACACGCCGCTCCCAATATCCCGAACGGCAGCAAAGATACAAACGCGAGATCCAACCCGCGGAGCGCACGATCGAATTCGGTCAAAGGATAGGGAATTTGAACGATGGATTCCACGCGCCCAGCGACGATCTCGGGGGTGGTCAAGACCCTGAGTCGCTCCGCATCGCGCACGATCTCGGAAACGCCTCCGACCCCATTCCTGGCCCGTTGGAATGCCGCCGGATCCCACAACGGGTGTGTGCCGACCGGTTCGATCGACCGGCCATCGGGAGCGAACCGGTGCGCGCGGTAGGGATTGTTGCGACGCGTGGCCGATCGTCCCCGCGGCGTCGCGCGACCGTCGCCGGGTCGTTCATTGAACCGCGCCGTGCGCACCGCCAACTCGCGGTCGACCGAGGCGAGCATTGCGGAACGCACACGCCATCGAACCGCCAGCGCACCCCCGCCGAGCAGCAAAGCCACGAACAGCGCATTGCCCACGGCGAGGCGTGCTCGAAGGGTCACGCCTCCTCCTCCGGGACTCGGAGCATGTAACCGACCCCGCGGATGGTGTGGATCAACTTGACCGTGGATTCGGAATCGATCTTGCGGCGCAGCGCCATGATGTGCACGTCTACGGTATTGGAAGCCACGGGGTCGGCGCACCAGACCGAGGAAAGAATCACTTCCCGGGTCAACACGCGACGTTCGTTGATGGCGAGGGCCGCCAGCAGTTCGTATTCGCGTTTGCCCAGAACGACCGCGCGTCCATCCCGTTCCACGCGCCGCTCCGCCGTATCGATCACCAATGTGTCGATACGAATCATGCGTTGTCGCCGGGGACCCGAGCGCCGAAGCAAGGCTCTCAAGCGAGCAAGCAACTCGGTGATCGCAAACGGCTTGGTCAGGTAGTCGTCGGCGCCGGCATCGAGCCCTCGAATCCGGTCCTCCACCGGATCGCGGGCCGAGATCATCAATAGCGGAGTCGCCACGCGTTCCTCGCGGAGGGCCCGGCACAGCGATGCGCCATCGCGGCGCGGCAGCATCCAGTCGAGCACGATGGCGTGCAGGCTCGGACTACGGCCCGCCTCCAGTCCGGCTTCGCCGTCGGCCGCCACGAGCACGTCGTAGCCGGCATCCCTCAGCGACGACGACAACACCGCCGCCACCTCCGGGTCATCCTCCACCAACAGGATGCGCATGCACCATCTCAACCGTCGCGGATGAATCCCGTGTGAAAGCCGCTTTCAGGTGTCCTTCATGAGTTCGGGGCACAATGCATTCATGAACCAACGCATCGGGGGCCTCGTTGCCGGGTCGATGGCTGGAATCCTCGCTTTCGGCATGGGCGCGCGCAGCCAGTCCGAAACGTCGATTCCCCACGTGCGCACCACCAGATCCGACGGATTCCTCATCCTGGAATCGAACGGCATTCCCGACCATGCCACCGGGGCTTTCCCGAATCCCGGCAACCCGAACCGGATCGCGCCGCAAAACCATCGATTCCAAATCCCTTTGGAACCGACGCCGGCCCGCGGCGACGCCAGGGGCGTTTTGTTCGGCGTGGCGGTGAACGGCGTCCCCTTCGACCCCGGCACCGCGGAACTCTGGAACGGCGACTTCCGCTGGCATTACGAGGCGCTCTCGGGGGCGCTTTCCGTGGGAAACCGCCTCGGCGTGGACCGTAACCTCGCCCATGTCCAGCCGGATGGAACCTACCATTACCATGGAATTCCGATCGGCCTCGTGGAACGGCTTGGCGCCGACAAGAAAATGGTTCGCATCGGTTGGGCAGCCGATGGCTATCCCATCTATTCGAACATTGGACCGTCCATTCCCAGCGATCCGCGCTCGCCGCTCAAACGCCTGAAAAGCAGCTGGCGTTTGCGGACGGGAAAGCGTCCGGGCGGCGACGGTCCGTCGGGAACCTACGACGGTTCGTTCCAACAGGATTTCGAGTACGTCGAAGGCTTGGGCGATCTGGATCGCTGCAATGGTCGGTACGGCCCGACGCCGGATTTTCCTAAGGGCACCTACCACTACGTGCTCACCGACACCTTTCCGTTCGTGCCCCGCGAGCTCGAGGGTGAACCCGACACCTCTTTCAGGAAGGGGCCCGGACCCGGCGGCGGCCCGGGAGGACCACCTCCCCCACCACGCCCGGCAATGGCCGCGAACCGTCGATCCCTTTACATCGTCCGAGGCGAGTGGCTGATCGAGTTGGATCCCGAGACCCGCCGCGAGATCCGGCGTTCACGGATTCCGGTACCGGAGGTTCCGTGAGGTTCCCGCGCCCGCTCGTCGCACTGTCGATCCTGTTGTTTGGCACGGCCGCGCACGCCCATGATCCGAACCTGTCGGCCATCCGGTGGGTTCGCGACGGGACCCGCGCGGTATTGACGGTGACCGTTCATCGCTCTCGGCTCGAGGCCGCCGAGGGCCAGGCCTTGGAACCTCCCGCCGCGGATTCCGCGATTCGACGTCGGTTGGTCCTGCGGGGGCTCGCCGGGCGCGACATCCCTCGATCTTCGTCGATATCGATCGACACGGCCGCCGACATCGTTCGCTGGGAAGCGCCTTTGCCGGAGGGAACCGGCCGCGTGGCGGCAACGGTGCCGTTGCTTCCCGAGGATCCCCGTGGCGCGACCTTGTTTCAGGAAATTCGTGGCGGCCAAGTGGTTTCCGAAACGTTGCTTACGTCGGCCGGGAACGATCCGTCGCCCCTGCGCGGGCCGATGTCGTGGACCCGCTGGACCGTGGAGGGCCTGTTGCACATCGCAGGGGGCTGGGACCACCTTTGCTACATTCTCGGGCTTGTCCTGGTGGCGCGGCGGCTGCGATCGGCATTCGCCGCGGCAACGGGATTCACCGTAGCGCATTCGGCAACCCTCGCCGCCACCGCGCTCGGCTGGATCGCCCCTCCCTCCCCGTGGGTCGAGGCGGCGGTGGCGTTATCGATCGCCGCAATCGCCGCCGAAGCCCTTTGGGATTCCCGCTCCCGAAACCCTCGGCTCCCCATCCATGCCCTTGGATTCGGGCTCGTCCACGGTTGCGCATTCGCCGGCGGTCTGCGCGCGTTGCTGGGATCCACCGATTCCGTGGCGCCGGCGGTGTTGGGATTCAATGTGGGCGTGGAAGCCGGTCAAGCCGCGATCGTGCTCGTATCGGCACCGGTGCTCTCCGCGCTTGCCGCCCGCAGCCCCAAGGTCCACGCCGTGGTGCGCACCGCCATTGCCTCGGGCATCGGCTTGGCGGGCCTATGGTGGCTGGGGGCTCGCGTTGGCGCCCTCGTCCGGGGCTGAGCCGAGTCGCTCGCGGATTCGCTCCATCGCCCAGAGCGCATGCTCCCGGACCATTTCGGAAGGGTCCGACGCGCCGACGATCTCCAGCGAAGGCAAATCCGCAGGGCTTCCGGTATTGCCGAGGGCCACGCAGGTGTTGCGGCGAAGCCCGGCGCGCCCCGGGCGCAACAGCGGAGTCCCGGCGAACCGGCGTCGGAACTCCGCGTCGTCGGCCAGTAACTCGAGCAGACCACGGAGATCGGGAAAGGCCCGATCGGGATCGGCCGGCGCGAATCGCGCCTCTCGCGCCCTGGCCGCTCGATGGTTCCAAGGGCAGACAGCCAGGCAATCGTCGCAGCCGAAGATGCGGTCCCCCATCGCGATGCGCATCTCATGTGGGATGCTCCCCTTGGCCTCGATCGTCCAATACGAGATGCACCGCCGAGCATCGAGCGTCATCGGCGCCACGATCGCCGCCGTCGGACACGCCTCGATGCACCGCACGCAGGAGCCGCAATGATGGCTTTCGAACGGAGGATCCGGGGCGATATCGGCCGTGGTGAGAAGCGCGCACAGGAAGAAGAAATTGCCGAGATCCAGCGAGATCAGATTGGTGTGCTTGCCTTGCCAACCGATTCCGGCACGACGCGCCAATTCACGTTCCCGAATGGGTCCCGAATCGGTGAATCCTCGACATCGGGCTCCCGGAAACGCGACCGCGACGGCCTCGGCCAATTGGTCGAGTTTTCCCCAGAGCACTGTATGGTAATCCGCTCCGCGGGCATACCTGGCCACGGTGCCGTTCGCCCCTGCCCCGCGAGCCGGTTCCGGATGGTCGTACGAAACCGCCCCCACCAAGACCGTCCGAGCTCCAGCGAGCAAGCGTGGATCGTCCAACCGCCCGGAACGTAGATCGTCGCGGGACGCCAACCACCCCATTTCGCCATGCATGCCCGCGGCGAGCCACGCACGAACCGTGGCGGCGTGGTCGGGGGAATCGACCCCCGTGAACCTCAGTTGATCGAAACCGAGTCCGTGGGCCCGGCGCCGAAGCGCTTCCTTGGCCCCTTCCGCGGCGGTCGGGTTCGTCGGGTCCGGCATGCCCGCATCGTACCGGCCAGCGGTGCGACGGTACAATCGCAGCATGGCAGATGTCCCGTTCGATTCCCCGTACCGGCACGGCTTCGTCCGCGTGGCGGTCGCGGTGCCGCGGGTTTTCCTCGCCGATCCGGCGGAAAACGCACGCGCCGTCGCGCGGCTTGCCCGGGAAGCGCACGATCGGCACGCCGCATTGGTGGTGTTCCCGGAACTGTGTTTGAGCGGATACACCTGCGACGACATCTTCCATCAAGAGGTGCTGCTCGACGCGTCCCTCGAGGGCCTGCGCAGCGTTGGCCGGTCCACGGCCGATTGCGCTTGCCCGATCGTCGTGGGACTCCCGATGCGGGTCGAGGGTCGCCTTTTCAACGTTGCGGCGGTGGTCCATCGGGGGCGCGTGATCGGGGTTGTGCCCAAGTCCTACTTGCCGTCCTATCGGGAGTTCTACGAAACCAGGCAGTTCCGAGCCGCCCGGGAGGCTGTCGCGGACACGATCGAACTCTTCGGCGAGCGCGTTCCGTTCGGCCCAAATCTCGTTTTCGCGGCGGATACCGACGCGCGATTCACGTTCGGGATCGAGATCTGCGAGGATCTCTGGACCCCGTTGCCGCCGTCCGGCTGGGCGGCGCTGGCCGGAGCGACCTTGTTGCTCAACCTTTCCGCCAGCAACGTGACCGTGGGCAAGTCGGATTACCGTCGGGCCCTGTGCGAAGCGCAGTCGGCGCGATGCCTCGCCGCGTATGTCTACACCGCCGCGGGTGCGGGAGAATCCACCACCGACCTCGCTTGGGACGGACACGCCATGATCGCCGAAAACGGCGTGGTGCTCGCCGAGTCGGAGCGTTTTTCCGAAGAACCCGCACTGCTGGTCGCGGAGGTGGATCTGGGACGACTCGCCGCGGAGCGCATGCGCCAGACCAGTTGGGGCGACAGCGTGCTCGACCACGGAGAACGACTCCGAACCTTCCGCACGGTCTCCTTCGCGTGGTCCGCGCCGACCGAGTCCATGGAGCCGATCCGTGTCGCGCCACGATTTCCCTACGTGCCCGCGGAGGGACCGATGCGCGATCGCCGGTGCGCCGAGACCTACGCGATCCAAGTGCACGGCTTGGAGCAGCGAATGCGCTCGTCGGGGCTGCGCAATATCGTCATCGGCGTGAGCGGCGGACTGGATTCAACCCAGGCGCTGATCGTTGCGGCGCGCACGCTCGACCGAATGGGACTTCCCCGAACGTGCCTGCACGCGGTGACCCTGCCAGGATTCGCCACATCGGAGCGCACGCTCGCCAACGCGCGGGCGTTGATGGACGCACTGGGCACGACCGCGAGCGAGATCGATATTCGTCCCAGTTGCCTGCAGATGCTGCGCGATATCGGCCATCCGCTCGTGGATGGCCACCCCGTCTACGACGTCACGTTCGAAAACGTGCAGGCGGGGGAGCGCACCAGCCACTTGTTCCGTTTGGCCAATCATCGGCACGCGCTGGTCCTTGGAACCGGCGACCTATCGGAGCTCGCCCTCGGCTGGTGCACCTATGGCGTCGGCGATCACATGAGCCACTACAATGTCAACGCCAGCGTTCCCAAAACCCTGATCCAGTACCTCATCCGTTGGGAAGCGGCCCACGGCGATTTGGGGGCGGAAACGGCGCGCACCTTGGTTTCCATAGCCGAGACCGAAATTTCCCCGGAACTCGTGCCGGGAGATCACGAGTCGGACCAACCCGGCCAGCGCACCGAGGAGCGCATTGGCCCGTACGCCCTGCAGGATTTCACCCTCTACCACCTCACCCGATACGGGTTTCCGCCCGCCAAAATCGTCTGGCTGGCCGAAAACGCGTGGGCGGGCACGTATACGCGCCCGGAAATCGTCCAGTGGATGGAACTCTTCCTGCGACGGTTCTTCGCCCATCAGTTCAAGCGCAGTTGCATTCCCAACGCTCCCAAGGTGGGTTCCGGAGGATCGCTTTCTCCGCGCGGCGATTGGCGCATGCCCTCCGATGCCCGGGTCGACGCATGGATCGAGGCCCTGCGGCGCGACGTTCCGATCGCGGATGCCAAAACCTGACGTCGCGGCCCGATTCCTGCGGATGCGATGGGCCGTTGCGGTATAATTTGACAATGCGGCATCGCCGCGAAAGTCACG
>JBJTRZ010000552.1:0-8870 GCA_046076415.1 Armatimonadota bacterium | reverse complement strand
CGTCGATCCGAACGCCCCGGTGCATCGGTACCAACTGCCGTGGGGACGCGTGGATCATTTCAACATTCGAGAGACCCATCGCCATTTGCGGATCGATATGCATGCCGTGGTGGAAACACTCCTTGTCGATCCGTTCTCGGGGGTGGACAACGCAGCCTCCCGGGAGGACCTCGCACGCCCCGAATGGGTGGAGCCATGGTGCGAATGGTTGCTTGCCACGGGAAGGGTCCCCATCGATGAACCCGAATGCCGCGCCGCGCTGGAGGCACTCGCCGCGGCGGCCGACGAGCGTGTGGAGAGCGACGGGTCGGCGTGGAATTTCCTGCTTGCGCTGATGTCGACGATACATGGCGCGTTTCCCTTCGATCCCGGAGCCACCCATGTCGGGACGACCCTGCTCGAAGTTATGAAACTACGCCGCGGCGTGTGCCAGGATTTCGCCCACGTGATGCTCGGCGTGTGTCGACTACGCGGAATCCCCGCCCGCTATGTCAGTGGGTATTTGTACACGGGCCATGGCCGACATAGCGGGGACGTCATGCACGCCTGGGTCGAGTGCCTCGTTCGTGGGCTCGATGGTCGCCCAATATGGCGCGGGTTCGACCCGACGAACGATTTGGTCGCCGGTCGTTCCTATGTGAAGGCGTTTCTCGGGCGCGATTACGGGGACGTCGCACCCACGCGGGGAGTGTATTCCGGTTCGGGAATCGGTGCGATTTCGGTGGACGTCCGGGTTGGGCCACACGAACCGATCGGAGCAGCGGTAGCGTAGTCTCCGGTTCGATCCGGCCATCGGTGCGATTTCGGTGGACGTCTGGGTTGGGCCGCTCGAACCTTTCGGAGCAGCGGTAGCGTAGCCTCCGGTTCGATCCGGGCAATCGACTCCCAAGGGTTGAGCTCGGCGATTGCCACCGTTCTGGTCCCGTCGGCCTCGCCCTTCCGAGCTCTCGGGCTTGGAATCGGCGATTCCGGGTTTGGTTGGTGCCCGAACCGTGGCGGCTCCGGCCGTGCCGATGGGGCACCGGCGGCGCGGATCGACCAAACTATCGATCCACCGCGTCGTCGATGCTGCCGAGACTCGCTATCGCCATCTCCAGCGAGTTGCTTCCGCATCTCGAAGCCGTGAAATGGATGCCATGGAGCGCCGAGATACGATCCAGGGTGGCGGTGAACTCCAAGAACGGCAGATCTCCGGTTCCGAGTGCCACGGGGACACCGTCCCATTCATCACGGAATTCCACGAGGAAAATCATCGTGCTCCGTTCCGCCACGAACAAATCCCACTCCGTGCCGTCGCCCCAAAGGGCATACACATCGAGACAATAACCTGCCGACAAGCTGGTACCCAGGAGACGAGCGAGTCGGCAACCGCCCGATTCGCCGACCGTGTCGCCGGGACGGTTCCGGATCAGGATTTGGATGCCGCGGGCCGACGCCAAGGGTACGGCGGAAGCCAGGCGGTTGGAGAACTCGGACACCACCGCATCGTCGTCGACGAGGGCGATTTCGGGGGAGTCGACGACCACGAATTTGGCATTCCAAGCAAATGCCGCATCGAGGGCGCCACCGATCCCCGCGATGCCCCCCACGAGCGCGACGGCTTGGCAGCTCGCGTCGTTGCGGACCAGCACCGATTCATCGTCGGGAGCGCCGGGCCACGGAAGGATCACGGCCTGGCAACCCGCGGCCTGCAAGGTCCGCAATCGGGGCGCGAAATCGTCGAGGTAACGAGGCAAACGGGCAAATGCGGCTAGGTCGACGCCGAGCAGGGGTTCGCGCAGCATGAATCGACTTCCGGGACGAGGCGACATGGTACCATTGTCCCACCGAATTGGCGTGGGGCAAGGTGGGCAGCGTACTGCAATTGGATGATAATCGGGTTGGAAAACGGAACCCGATGCGCACGCAGGAACTTCCGAATATGCGGATCCTTTTCCTGACCCCCGGCACCGGCAGCTTCCACTGCGGAACCTGCATGCGCGACAACACGCTCGCGCTGGCGCTGCGACGCAAAGGACACGACGCGGTGATGGTGCCGCTCTACCTGCAGCCCACCCTCGACGAACCCTCCGCGGCCGAAGGCAGCCCCTTGTTCATGGGAGGTGTCAACGTCTACCTCCATCAGGTGCTGCCCTGGTGGCGGCACCTCCCACGCGCCGTCACCCGCTGGATGGATCACCCCAAAGCCCTCGAGGCGGCCGCGAAACGCGCGGGGATGACGCAGGCGCGGGATCTCGGAGCGCTCACGCTCTCGATGCTGCTGGGTGAATCCGGTAAGCAAGCGCCGCTGCTCGATGAACTGGCACGATGGATCGAAACCGTGGGGCGGCCGGACTGGATCGTGCTCTCGAACGTGCTTCTGGTGGGGCTGGCCAAGGAAATCGCGGCCCGGTCCGGGGCCCGGATCGCCTGCACATTGCACGGCGAGGACACCTTCCTCGATGCATTGCCGGCACGGGATCGGGATGCCTGCTGGAGCGCGGTCCGAGATCGATTCGATACCGTGCACCGATGGGTTGCCGTCAGCGCCTACCATGCCGATCTCATGGCGGAGCGGATCGGGGTCTCCCGGAACCGCATCGAGGTTGTCCACAACGGGATCGATTTGGAAGGATATGAAAGGCCGGCCACTTTCGACGGTCCACCCACGATCGGATACCTCGCCCGAATGTGTCCACCCAAAGGACTCGAGGCCCTGATCGACGGTTATCTCGAACTGCGGCGGCGCGATCGCGTTCCCGACGTGCGTCTGCGAATCATCGGAGCCTGCACCCCGGCCGATACCGAGTTCGTCGAACGGCAAATGGCACGCCTGCTCGATGCGGGATTGCTTGAATGCGCCGAGCTGCACCCCAATGTCGATCGTGCCGCCAAAATCGCGTTGCTGCGGCAATGCACGCTTCTATCGGTTCCCGCGACCTACGGCGAGTCGTTCGGACTCTATCTGCTCGAAGCGCTTGCGGCCGGAGTTCCGGTCGTGCAACCCCGCCATGCGGCGTTTCCGGAAATCCTCACCGCCACCGGAGGCGGAGTGCTCGTTCCCGCGGGAGATCCCGCCGCCTTGGCGAGCGCGTGGGAGGAACTCCTCGCGCAACCCGAACGAGCGGCCGATTTGGGGCGGCAAGGGCGGGATACCGTTCATGCCCGTTTCTCCGCCGACGCCATGGCGGAACGTTTTCTCGAAACACTGGAATTGGACCAATGATCGCATCGGAGCCCGTGCTCGCCGTCGAGGATCTGCATCGACATTTCGCCGCCGGCAACGCCCCGTTACCCGTGCTTCAAGGCGTGTCGTTCCAACTCGGGGCCGGCGAACGCATGGCGATCGTGGGCCCCTCCGGTTCCGGGAAATCGACCCTGCTCCACTGCATCGCCCTGCTGGATGTTCCGGACTCGGGACGTATCCGAATACTCAACCGCGAAACGGAACGATTGAGCGACCGCGAGGCGGCACGCCTTCGCGCGGACACCATTGGAATCGTATTTCAATCGCACCACCTGCTCCCCCAATGCACCGCGCGCGAAAACCTGCTGGTACCCGTGGCGGCGGCCACCCCGGGGAAGCCCGGAGAAACTCCGGAAGCGCGCGCGGACCGACTGCTCGCCCGAGTTGACCTCGCCCAGCGGAGCGATCATCGCCCCGCCGCCTTGTCGGGTGGGGAGTGCCAACGCGTCGCCTTGGCCCGCGCACTGGTCAATCGTCCCGCGTTGCTGCTCGCCGATGAGCCCACCGGTGCGCTGGATCGCAGGAACGCCGACTCGATGGTGGATTTGCTGTGCGAAGTGGCCGAGGAGGAGGGGACCGCGATGCTCGTGATCACCCACTCGGACGCGGTGGCCAAGCGCATTGGCAACGTTCACCGGCTCGAGGACGGACGCCTGGTTCGAGCCGCGGAATGAATCCGTTCGTTCTCGCAATCCGCGGCGTGCTGGCCGAACCTCGGCAATTCGCGGCCTTGGTGGCCGCTGCGTCCCTTTCCACAGCCGTGGTCTCCGGTGCCCTTGGGCTCGGCGAATCGGTCCGGGCAAGTTTGCGCCGCAATGCCGCCGCACGCGTCGGGAACGTCGTTGGCGCGTGGGCCAGCGGTGAACGTTTCTTCCGTGCCAAATTGGCCGGAATGGTTTTCCAGGAGACCCGGCGCCCGACCGCCGCGGTGGTGATGCTCCGGGGAGGTGCCCTCGGTCAACGGGCCGATGGCGATGGCCTTCGCGTGGGCAATGTCGTGGTGCATGGTGTCGATGCGGAATTCTGGCGCCTCGGACGAACGGCCGAACCCCGCACGGAACACGACGGTGAACCTGGAGTCGTGGTGAACGACACGCTGGCCGATCGGGCGGGAGTTCGCGTAGGAGATCGCCTCGTCCTTCGCATCGAAAAGCCAAGCCTGCTCTCCCGAGATGCTCCGCTCTCCAAAGTGGACGACGCCTTTGTCACCGTCAACATGCCCGTCGCGGACATCGTCGACGATGCACGCTTCGGGCGCTTCTCCCTGTCGGCGAACATGCTTCCCCAACCCAGCGCATGGTTGCCGCGCGAACGCTTGCAGCGGGAAGTCGGCGTTGGCGCACGGGCAAATCTCCTGCTCGTGGGGGATTCACCGGAAAGCCAGTATTTCGACGGCGAGGAGAATCCGCTCTCCGATGCGACCGCGGCGCTCTGGCGACACTGGACCCTCGATGATGCGGGCCTCGAGGTGCGGCGTAGTGGAAACGGATCGGAACTGCGCACCAGTAGGGTTTTTCTCGAGCCGGTAGTTTCGGAACGCGCTTCGGCGATCGATCCGTCGGCACAGCGCATCCTGACCTATTTCGTCAACGGAATATCGGCGAACGGAAGGGAAACGCCCTACAGCACCGTCTCCGCAATGACTCGGCCGCCGGGCGGGCTGCCGCTCGGAGACGACGGGATCGTGATAAACACCTGGCTTGCGCAGGACCTCGGCGTCAAGGTGGGCGGCGTGGTTACCCTGCGATACTGGGTGGTCGGCAAGATGCGTCGATTGATCGAGGAAACCGCTCGGTTCCGAGTCCGGTCGATTGTCGCGGAGGTGGGGCCCGCCGGGGATCCGACGTTGATGCCCGATATCCCGGGCCTCGCCGACAAGAAGGACTGTCGCGAATGGGAGCCGGGGGTACCCATCGACCTGAATCGCATCCGAGACAAGGATCAGGCGTGGTGGAGCACCCACCGGGGAACTCCAAAGGCCTTCATCTCGCTCGCCGCTGGACAGCGGATTTGGCGGAATCGTTTCGGTGACCTCACGGCGATCCGGTGGTCGGGCAATCCCGAACGCATCGGCGCCAAGATCCGCGAGACGATCAATCCCGCGGGGCTTGGTGCCGTTCTTGTTCCCGTGGCGGAAAATGCCCGCCGCGCGGCCGAGCCATCGATGGATTTCGGGCAGCTCTTCCTGGGATTGAGCCTGTTCCTGGTGGTGGCGGCGCTCGTGCTCACCGCCCTTGTGTTCGGACTCGGGGTTGCGCGCCGGGCTGCGCAGGCCGGCGTGCTCCGCGCCATCGGCTGGACATCGCCCCGGGTTCGCCAAGTGTTCCTGTGGGAAGCCGCGCTGGCCGGCACCGCCGCCGCCCTCGCCGGGTCCTTGCTCTCGATCGCCTACGCTCGCGCGATGGTGTCCGGATTGACGGGTGCCTGGAGTGGAGCGGTCGCCGGCGCAGCCGTTCCGTTCCGCGTGGATGCCGGCTCCATTGCCACCGGCGCCGCGTCGGGATTTGTCACGTCGATGATCGTGCTTGGATTCTCCTTGCGCGGGCTCGATCGCAGAACCATTCGGTCGCTGTTGTCGGGTGAAAGCGAGCCGGCTCGAGGTTTGGCCAAGGGCGCTCGGAAACCATGGGCCGTCATCGGGCGCTCCCTCGCGCTCGTGGCGGGAATCCTGCTGGCCGCCAAAGGTGCGATCGGAAGCGATGGCGCGGGAGCCGCCTATTTCTTTGGTTCCGGTGCCATGCTGCTGATCGCCGGAATCGCCGAGGCGCGGTGGCAAATCCGCGGCGGCGAACGCTCGAGGGGCGGGTCGATTCCGCAGATCGGCGATCTTGCGCGCCGGTTCGCCGCGCGCAACCCGGGACGCAGCCTTTCCGCCGTGACCGTCTTCGCGTGCGGGACCTTCCTGATCGTGGCGGTCGCGGCCAATCGACACGACTTGGCCCGCGATGCCGGTTCGCGCGGTTCCGGGACCGGTGGATTCGCGTGGTGGGTCGAGACCTCGTTGCCGGTGCACGTGGATCCGGCGTCGAAAGATGCGGCGGAAACGTTCGGCTGGGACCCGAAGGTGGTCGGTTCCGCGCAATTCGTTCCAATGCGCCTGCGCCAAGGCGACGAGGCAAGTTGCCTCAATCTCAACCGTCCCGTCGAACCACGGGTACTGGGCGTCGACCCGCAGGAATTCGCCCGTCGCGGAGCGTTCGTGCCCCGCGGTTCCGAAAGCCCTTGGAATCGTCTCGAGGCGAATGCGGAGCCGTTTCCCGCGGTCGCCGATGCCAACACCCTCGAATGGTCGCTGCACGCGCACGTGGGCGACATCGTGGTGGTCCGGGATGACAATGGAGTCGCTCGGAAACTCAAGATCGCCGGATCCGTGCCCACTTCGGTGCTGCAGGGACACATTGTGGTGTCGGAAACCACGTTCCAACGACTCTATCCCAATCGTTCGGGACATCAAGTATTCCTCGTGGACGCACCGCCAAGCGTCGCGGCGGCGGTGGGAACGGAATTGTCGACGGGGTGGCAGGACGTTGGTGCCGATATCGCTACGACCGTTGGGCGACTCGAGGCGTTTCAAAAGGTGGAAAATACCTACCTGTCCATCTTTGGAATACTTGGGGCCCTCGGATTGCTGCTCGGCACGGGAGGGCTCGGCGTGGTCGTGGCCCGCAACCTGCTCGAACGTCGAGCCGAATACGGAGTCCTCCGTGCGATGGGTTTTGCCCGTCGGACCATACTTGCACTCGTGGTGCGGGAGCATGCCCGCCTGCTGTCGCTCGGGCTCGGTATCGGTCTCGGGTCGGCGTTGATCGCCGTCTTCCCCGCGATCCGTCCGGGGATCGGCGATGTTCCCTGGACGAGCCTGGGTGTGCTGGTCGGCTTGGTGTTTGTTGCGGGAATCGCGTGGGTGGTCGTCGCGGCGCGGGCGGTGCTCGATGATCGAATCGTGGCGGCCCTGCGCGAGGACGGTTAGCTCGGGAACCCGATCGTCTCCCGGTGTGTTCAATAGGCGTGAACTCACTCGGGGAGACGAAAATGGGCGACAACAACACGGTCGGAGCGGCACCTTCGGATTGGCCGCAGTGGCGCGGCCCGGAACGAAACGGACATTTCGGAGGCTTCAAGTCCCCCGCAAAGTGGCCGGCAAACCTGCGCAAGCGATGGAGCCTTCCGCTCGGGGAAGGCCATTCGTCGCCGATTCTGGTGGGGGACCGGGTGTTCGCCCTGGTCCGCAACGGCGATCAGGAGTGGATGCATTGCCTCGACGCTAAGACGGGCAAGACCGTTTGGGTCGACAAGATTCCCGCTCCGTTCGACAGCGTGATCTTCCCTGCGATGCGCCTCGGCAAAGCTCCGCGCTCCACGCCCTTGTGGTACGCAGGCAAACTGGCCGTGACCGGCGTGAACGGAGTGATGACGGGCTACGACGCGGCGAGCGGCAAGATCCTGTGGCGCAACGATTACGCGAAGCGGTACAAGATCCCGTTTCCCGTCTGTGGCGCTTCCCTCTCCCCGCTCGTCGACGGGCGGAAGCTCTACATCCACGTTGGACATGAAGCGGAAGGGTCGTTTCTGGCGATCGACAAGGATTCCGGTCGGGACATTTGGGCATCTCGATTCGAAGGTCCCGCATACACCTCACCGTTGCTGGTCACCTTGGGAGGCGTGCGCCAAATCCTCACGGCTTCGCACAACATGTGGGTTGGGCTCGATCCCTCCGATGGGCGGATGCTGTGGAGCATGGGCAATCGGCAGAACATGTTCAACCATAACTCGATAACCCCGGCGGTCTCAGGCGAACTCGTGGTGTGCGGCGCCAATATGCGCCCCACGTTCGCGATGAAGTTGACCAACAAGTCGGGCAAGCTCAACCCCGAAAAAGTCTGGGAGACCCGTGATGTCACCATGTCCACTTCCAGCCCCATAATCGATGGCAAGCGGATTTACGCGGTGAACGAGAAGCGCCGTGGACAGGTCGTGTGCATGGACCTCGATTCCGGACGCACCCTTTGGGAGTGCCCGGGCAACAAGGGGGAGAACGTCACCCTCTACGATGTCGGTGCGAACGTGCTGGCGTTCGATGCGGGCGGGTCGATGTTTGTTTACCGCAAGACCGCCGGCGGCCTCGAGGAGAGCGCGCGATATGCCGTTGCCGACAGCTCCGTGTGGGCGAGCCCGGCGATCTCGGGAAACCGCATCCTGGTCAAGGGAGCCCGGGAATTGACCCTCTGGGAAATCTGAACCGGGTTCAGGCGAGGTCGCCTTGGGGCCAAATTCGGTCCCAGGCGGCCATCCAATCCGCGCCCGTTGCGACGACACGCAGTTCGCAGGTCGCTTCCACACCCGGCTTGCCCAGAAAAGGCGCCATTCGATCGACGGTATCGACTTCGACCGTGATTCGGGTGGGACGCGCGGGCACGTAGGGGCGGCATCCAGCCCTCCGCTCGATGCCAAGCCGCGCACCTTCCTCGATCGCCGCGCGTGCGCGTTCGACCGGAAAGTTCCGTGCGGAAAACCGCCCGAGCCCGCGCTTGACCGCCACCATGGTTGCCCCGCCGCCGAGGAGCTCCCGTCCCTCCCGGCAGGTCGCCTCATCCCCGGAAACCATCACGACCGGGCAGCCGAAGTGCCCGCAGAGCGCCGCGTT
>JBJTRZ010000551.1:0-1476 GCA_046076415.1 Armatimonadota bacterium | reverse complement strand
GTTCTCGATGCGTGGCGGGGCCGGAATCTGCTGGTGCACTGTGCGGCGAACCACCGCGTTTCCGCGTTTTTCCACATCCTGCGCGTGGTCGCGGAGGACGCCGATCCCGGGGTCTCGGCCAAGCGGGTGCGCGATATTTGGGAACCCAACCCGATCTGGTGCGACTATTGCGACCGGATGGGCGCCCCGCTCGCGGATCCCGCCGCCGGCTGTCTTTCCGGCGCATCGTCCATCCGCCGCCACGGCTCCGGCACCGGTCGTAGGGCAAACGGATGCCGTTCACCCGAATACCAAGCCTTTTCGGGGAGCGGTGGCAGGTTCTCGCCGTACCGCGAGGAGAGGATGTAGCGGAAAACGTTCACCGGACCCGCCCGTTCGAGCGCGGCGACATCGCCCGGCCGGGGGTCGGGAAAGCGCACCGCCAGCAGCGTGCCCACCGATTCGCGGAAATCCGTCCGTTCCGGATGGTCCCAATCGGTCCCCATTCGGCTGCCGTGATCGCCCATCACCACGATGATGGCCGGGTGGCGCGCCGCCCGGGAGATGCCATCGATGGTTTCCATCAAACGGCGGTTTGCGTAGGCAAGCTGGGCGCCGTAGGCCGCGGAATACTCGGATCGCGATATGCGGCTGGTCAATCGCGTGCCGTCCACGAACGTGAACCCTCCCGGAGGATCGACCGCTTCGCCGTTGGCGCCGAACACGAACGGTGGGTGGGGCACCATGATGTGCGCCACGGTGTATTTTCCCCACGGCTGCGCGGCGACGCGTGGCAATGCGTCGAGTGCGAATTCGACGCGGCGCCGATGAAGGTTGAATTCAGGAACATCCCGTCTGGGAATCGCCGCCAGCGGCGTGGTCGACCACCACGTCTCCTCGAGCCCACTGAGCCCGGCGCGCCCGCTCGCGCCCGGCTCCGACACGACCCAGTCCGCCGTCGGACTATCCGTGAGGGGCATTCCGGTGGGCACGCTTACCGCTTTGAGCCCCAAACGCTCGAGGCAGGACCGCAAGGCGCTCCGGTCGATGGCGGGCGCCAACACCGCCAAGTCATCCTTGACCTGCGGCAAGGGGAGCGAGCCGTAATAGTCGAGGTTGAACGCGGAGGAGAGGCACAGGACCGTCTGGTTGTAATTGGCGTGGCTGCGCGGAGACACCACGAAGCCGCGTTTGCGCAATTCCGCGATGAACGGTCGATTGTCGATCCCGTGCACCGCCCGCAGCGTGTCGTCGCGGCCGTAGGCGTCCATGACCACCACGAACAAATCGGGAACGGTCGATGCGGGTGCGGTGGCGGAGCGCAACGCCTTGGGGGGTGTCGAGCGCACATTGTCGGCGAAGCCGCTTGGACGCGCGTAGGTTCCGAACGCGAGTTTCCATGCGGGCTGGGCGCACAGCACCACCACCGCGGCTGCCACCGGGCCCAAGGCGCGCTCCGGACGTCGGATGCGGAAGAGTGCAACGAGGGCGGCGATG
>JBJTRZ010000550.1:0-3398 GCA_046076415.1 Armatimonadota bacterium | reverse complement strand
CAAAGTCGCGCAGCAACGTCAACAATGCGGCGTCCGTGTCGGCGTCGCCGGAAACCCACAGCCGCACCTCGCCCCGGTCCTGATCCGCATAGCGCCACAGCAGGTAGCCACGCGCGGCACCCGACGCGTCCCGCGCCACATACGGATACGTGGTCCGGTCCCCCGAATGCGAAAGCCGGCCGTCCCATTGGTGGTGATCCGACGGAAAGGCGCCGCGCACGCGGCGCGCGTGGGCGCTCCAGAGCGGTTCGAGCACCGCCCGCACCGCCGCCACGTCGCCCTCGAGCGGCTCCACCCGCCAGCCCGCGGGCATCGCCCGCGGCAGTTCGCGCAGCGGCAGTCGCAACCGGCGATGTTCCCCGGTCCATTCCCACCCGAGGCGCCGGTAGAACGAAAACGCGAACGGATACAGCGAACTCACCACCTGACCGGAATCGCGCATCGCCGACAGGGAATGGCGCAGCAAACGGTCCACATGGCCTTTTCCACGTTGGTCGGCCCACGTGGCCACGCCGCCCACCCCGCCCATCCGCAGGCGACGGTCCCCCGGATCCGGGCCCGGATCGGGCCAGCAGACCTCGAACGGATTGAGGATGCAGGAGGCGAGCAGGCGATCGCCCTCGAAGATGCCCCACGTATACGCCAGCGACGGCGACGGCGCGGCGTCCGGATCCGGCGCGGGCACCACGCGGCCCTTGCCGAACGCATGGGCCATCAACCGGGAATGCTGGTGCTGGTCGGCGGGCTCCAGCAAACGGATCGTCTCGGGCATCGGGTCCTCCACGGCGATGGTATCCCGCCGGCGGCGCGGGTGGCACGGATCGGCTTGCCGGCCCCGGGCCGCCGTGGTATATATCGCCTGCCACGGAGGGTGTAGCTCAGTAGGTTAGAGCGTCAGATTGTGGCTCTGAAGGTCGCCGGTTCGATCCCGGTCATCCTCCCTCCGCGAAACCAAACCGCCCCGGATTTCCGGGGCGGTTTTTGCTTCGAACGGTCCGGGTCAGTTCGCGCCGTCCTCGGAGTCGACGTTGACCTGCCACGGAATCCCGAAGCGGTCCACCAACGCGCCGTAACCAACGCTCCACGGCGCCGCCCCGAACGGCTGGACCACGCGGTTCCTCCCTCGGCCAGCGCGCCGAACACGCGCTCCGCCTCCGCGGCATCGGTGGTGTTCCACGACAAACCGGTTCCCCGGGCGGCCTCGAATTGCCCCGGCGGCGCATCGCTGCCGAACACAACCGCGCCGTCGATATGCAACTCGCCGTGGATGATCTTGTCGGCGAACCCGTCCGGCCCCATTTCCCCCCAAGCATGGAGATGGGCGACGATTCCGCCCAGAATCGCGGCGTACGTCCCGAGCGCCTCGGCGCAGGTTCCGGGAAACGACAAATAGGTGCGCAGCGGCATGGTTCAACTCCCGCGGCGGCCCGAGCGCCCCCCGCTCCTCAGCAGCCTTGCGTGGTCATCCCACCGTTCACATGAATGTTCTGGCCGGTGATGAACGACGCCGCGTCGCTGGCCAGGAACACGCACGCTCCGGACACATCGTCGGGCAAGCCCCAGCGGTCCATGGGAATGAGCACGCGGTACCCCGGGCCGTCGGTCTTGACCTCCTCCACGTGGCGCTCGACCGGAATCCAGCCCGGAGAGATCATGTTGACGGTGATGTTGTCGGGAGCGAGTTCGGACGCCATGGAGCGGGTCCAGCCGTTCTGACCGCCCTTGGCCGCCACGTACGCGGAGAAGTTGGGCACCGCGCGGGCCACCACTTCGGAGCCGATGTTGATGATCCTGCCCCACCGCTGGGCGCGCATGTGCGGAAGGGCGGCCCGCGTGAGCAGATAGGGGCTTTTGATGAAGAAGTCGAGCATCGATTGGTAGAAGTCCCATTCGTACTCGGTGATCGGATGGTGGGGCTGATCCGGCGTGGCGTTGGCGACCACGATGTCGATCGGCCCGAGATCCGCCGCCACGCGCGCGAACAAGTCGTTCACCTGGGCCTCGTCGACCACCGACGCTTTGTAGAGTTTGCCGGCGAGTCCTTGCGCGGCGTACGCGGAGAAGGTCTCCTGCGCCCGGGCATCGTTGTTGGCGTAGTTGAGCGCGACGGTCGCGCCGGCGCGCCCCAGCGCGGCGGCCATGACCTTGCCGAGGCCGGTGGTGCTGCCGGTGACGAGGGCGACCTTGCCGGTAAGGTCGAAGGGATGGGCGGGTGTGGACATGGCACCAGCATGGCCCGACCCGGCGGGAGTGTCAAGCAACCCGGCCGCGCTGGAACCTAGTCGGACACGCCCCACAACAACCGGACCAGGCGCGCCATCCGCGGATCCATCCGCTCGAGCGCGCGCCGATCCCGCGGAACGTAGTCGTTCACCAGGAAAAAGGACTCCGTCGACTCCGCGAAATACTCGCTCGGATCGGTGATCGCGTAGGCCGGCCCCAACTCCACCGGCCGTCCCACTCCCACGAATCGCTCCACCCGCGCATACCGCCCCCCGCGCACCGCGTCGGCATGCAGCCGCGTCACCCGCTCGTCGCCGAACCCGACCACCAGGTCGTGCCATGCGTGCGCGAGTTCATGCAGCGCGATCCCCGGCTGCGCCGCCGCTTGGAACGCGAAATCGTGCACGTTGGTGAACTCGATCCCCTTCGCCATCGCCGGGTCCCGCCCATGCGCCGTCAACCAGTTCGGATCCGGGTGGTACTCGGCCGTCGGCTCCACCCCGGGATACGGTGGGGAGATCCACAGGGGCACCGCGCGCAGCCGGGCCACGGCGGGCGCCGGCAACGCGCCGCAGACGGCGCGCAATTGCTCCGCGAGGCGCGGCAGGAAGTCCTCGATCGCCGCCCTGCCTTCGGCCAGCGCGTCGGCGCGCACATGCACCGTCCACCCCTCCACCCGGCAGGTCCGGTAGGTCGCCGCAGGCGTGGCGAACGGACGCGCCTCGGTGTCGAGCGCCGTCGCCCACGCGCTCCGCGCCCGCCCCCGGGCACGCGAGCGGATGCTGGTTTGGGCGGCCACCAAGCGCTCCGGCCAGGTGAATCGGGGCGCGGACCGCGGATCGTAGCCACGCAGGTGCCCGCGCAGGCGGGTCGCCGGTTTGCTGTAGCGGGGTCCCCGGTCCCCGAAGACCTCGCGGCACAGCGCCGCGAGGCGCGGATCGTAGGCTTCGAGTTCCCGGCGCGTGTTGACGTGGTTGTGGTCGTGGTCGTTCTCGCGGTTGTCGTCGAACCACGACTGCGCGCCCTCCGCGAAATACTCGGCGGTATTCGTGGAGGCATAGGTTCCGCGCCACAGCCCTTCGGCCAGCGCCGCCTGGTGCGCGTCCCGCACCCGCTTGTCGAACCCCGCATCCACCACGTTCATCCCGCGCAAGTGGACGGCATGGGCGAACTCG
>JBJTRZ010000549.1:0-2541 GCA_046076415.1 Armatimonadota bacterium | reverse complement strand
TGCGCCCGCTGCCACAACCACAAGATCGACCCGGTACCGCAGGCGGATTACTACCGCTTCCTCGCGTTCTTCCAGGGCATCAACCATTTCCGCAACGGGGGGCCGACCGACGAAACGGCGATTTTCCCGAGCGCGGACGATCGGATCAAGTACGAGGCGGCGGTCGCGGCGATCGACCGGCAGCGCGCGGAGGGCAAGGTCCGCTTCGATGCGCTGAACGGCGATTACCTGCGCCGACGCGACCAGATGGCGCTCGCCGCGGGCGACACGTCCAACGCCCGGTGGCGGCGGTACGCGGGCAATTTCGACAAGTTGCCGGATTTCGCTGGGATGCAGGCGGCGGAGACCGGCGTGTTCCCCGCGCCGCTGCTGGATATCGCGCCGCTGCGGGGCAAGGGCTCGGTGGCGGCCGTGTTCACCATCGATATCCAGGTTCCCGCGTCCACGGGAGCAACGTTCTTCCTCGACTCCGACGACGGGTCGCGGTTGCTGGTGGACGGCAAGGAGCTGATCCGCTACGACGGCAGCCACGGGGAGGGCTCGGAAAAGCGTGCCGACTCGCCGCTGGCGGCGGGCAGCCACACCGTCGAGGTCGAATACTACCAAGGCGACGGCGGCAGTCCGATGGGGCTCAGTGTCGCGTGGCAACCCGCCGGGGGACGTCGCCGACCGCTCACGGCGGGCGCCAGCACGAGCGCCCTGGGCCTTCCCGCCCAACTTGCCCACGACCGCGCGATCGTTTTCAGCCCCGCCGAGATCGCCGAACTGGATCGGCTCGCCAAATTGCTCGACCCGGCGTCGACTCCCCAGGCCCCGGTCGACAAGGCGTTGGTGGTCACGGAGGGCGGCAAGGTTCCCGGCGACACGCACATCCTGCTCCGGGGCGTGCTCGCCAACAAGGGCGATAAGGTCGAGCCGGGCTATCCCACGTGCCTTGGAGGCGGGTCGGCGATCCTCTCCACGCCGATCCCGGATCCCAGCACCAGTGGTCGGCGCACCGCGCTCGCGAATTGGCTGTTCTCGCCGGACAACGCGCTGGTCCCGCGCGTCATCGCGAATCGGATTTGGCAGCACCATTTCGGCCGAGGGATTGTCCGTTCGCCCAACAACTTCGGTTTCGCGGGGGATCGCCCAACGCATCCCGAGTTGCTGGATTGGCTGGCCGCCGAGTTCGTGCGTCAGGGGTGGTCGTTCAAGCGCATGCACCGCTTGATCCTCACCAGCAATGCCTGGAAAATGGCGTCCACCGCGTCCCCGCTCGCGCGCCGCAAGGATCCGCAGAACGATTGGTTCTCGCATTTCGATATGCGGCGACTGCAGGCGGAGGAGCTTCGCGACAGCCTACTTTCGGTTTCCGGTCAATTGAACCTCGCGCAGTTCGGGCCGTCGGTGTACCCGGATATCGACAAGGCGGTCATGCAGGGCCAGTCGATTCCCGGAAAGGACTGGTATCCCGACCGCAACAAACCCGAGGACAAGAATCGGCGCAGCATCTACATCTTCGTGAAGCGCTCGCTCCTGTTTCCGCTGCTCGAAGCGTTCGATCTGGCCGAGACCGACCGGACCACGCCGATTCGGTACGCGAGCACGCAGCCGACGCAGGCGTTGACCATGCTCAATTCCACGTTGCTGATCCAATCGGCCAAGGCGATGGCCCGGCGGGTGGAGCGCGACGCGCCGGGCGATCCGGCGACGTTCGTGGCCCGCGCCTTGCATCTCGTGTTGCAACGTCCCCCGTCCGCGGACGAGGTGGCTCGTTTCCGGAGCCTCGTGATACGTTTGGAATTGCGGGGAGCCACCGAAGCGCAGGTGCGCGACCTGGTGTGCCTGGCGGCGTTGAACCTGAACGAATTCGTTTACTTGGACTGAAGCGATGAAGCATTTCTGCAAGCAGACACGTCGCGAATTCCTGTGGGAAGCGGGAGCCGGATTCACGGGCCTCGCGCTCACCGGTTTGCTGTCCGCCGATGGGTTCTTCGGCAAGGAGGCGCTCGCCGCGCCCCCGGGCAAGGGGCCGCTCGCTCCGAAGGCGCCGATGGTGCCGGCGAAGGCGAAGAGCGTCATTTTCCTCTTCATGTACGGTGGGCCCAGCCAGCTCGACACGTTCGACCACAAGCCCGAACTGTTCAAGATGGATGGCAAGACGGTCACGGTGAAGAGTTTCCGCAACGGGGGGCGCCCCACGCCGCTCACGATGATGGCGCCGAAGTGGCAGTTCAAGCCGTACGGCAAGAGCGGCATGATGGTGTCGGATTTGTTCCCCGAAGTGGGGTCCTGCGCCGACGACCTGTGCCTGATCCGTTCGTGCTATTCCGATTCGCCGATCCACGGTTCCGCCATGCTGCAAATGAACAGCGGCAAGATCCTCAGCGGATCGCCGTCGCTGGGCTCCTGGGTCAACTACGGCCTCGGTACGGTCAACCAGGACCTGCCCGGTTTCGTGGTGATGATGGATACGTCCGGCGGACCGATTTCCGGTGCCAAGAACTGGTCGGCGGGCTACATGCCCGCGGTGTACCAAGGCACGGTGCTGCGCGCGGC
>JBJTRZ010000548.1:0-3237 GCA_046076415.1 Armatimonadota bacterium | reverse complement strand
TTTGAAAGCACGGTTCCAGAGCGTTCCGACGAAGGCGAAGTGCTCGCTTGGCGATTTACGGCCGGCCTGCTCGCCCACATAGCCACGGCGATTCGACCTTCCTTTGTGTTGGTGATACCCATCGCATTGGGGGTCGCCCTTTGTTCCCGTCGTCGATGGGTCCACCTGTTGCCGGTACTCGGGGGGTATCTCATCGGAGCGGCCATCCAGTTTGGACTGGAGCGCATCGGTATCGTCCGCGCGCCGCTCGCGCCCGACAACAACCTGTTGATCGCGATTTCATCGAACAGTCGTGCGACCGAATTCACCGCGTTTCCGCCTGAAATGCAAGCGAAGGCGAAGTCGCTATACCTGCAGTTTGCCCGGACCAACCCAGGAACGTTCCTGCGTCAGCGCCTGGAGTCATTGTGGGAGTTGTGGGGGCCGAAGTCCCTGCCGGGGTACCGCTTGGAGCAGGAGACACTTATCGTGAAGGCGGTGATCGTCGGGCGAACCCTCCTTCTCGTGGGCGCGTTGGTCGCACTGGTCAGTCGACGGTCCGATTCCGCGGTGCGACTGCTCTGGGCACCCATTTTGGCGGTCACCCTCGTGCACGTGGCGACCTTCTCGAACCATCGCTTCACCGCTCCGCTCGAACCGTTCCTGTTTCTCCTCTGCGCCGCCCTGTTGCCACGCCCGCGCGTTGGTTCGGCGGAACCCGTCCCGGTACAATGAAATCCGCCGCGCAGCCCGCGCGGCGCGCAGGAGATCCGTGCCCGACGAGCAATTCAAAGTCCTTTCCGGATATTCCCCCGCGGGCGACCAGCCCGAGGCGATTCGGGGCCTCGCCGAAGGGGTGACGACGGGTGCGCGTTTCCAGACATTGCTGGGCGCAACGGGCACCGGGAAAACCTACACCATCGCGAAGGTGATCGAGGCGGTGCAAAAGCCCACCCTCGTCATCGCGCACAACAAGACGCTCGCCGCGCAGCTTTGCGCGGAATTTCGCGACTTCTTTCCGGAAAATGCGGTCGAGTATTTCGTCAGCTACTACGACTACTACCAACCGGAAGCCTACATTCCCCAGACCGACACCTACATTGAAAAGGACTCCTCGACGAACGAGGAGATCGATCGTCTGCGCCACTCGGCGACCCAAGCCGTGCTCGAGCGCCGCGACACGATCGTGGTGGCATCGGTCTCCTGTATTTATGGATTGGGTTCCCCTCAGGAGTATCGCAACCAGTTGGTATGGTTCCGCGTGGGGCAGGAGGTCGATCGCGACCAGGTGCTCCGGCGCCTGGTGAACATCCAGTTCTCGAGGAACGATGTGGCGCTCACCCGCGGCACGTTCCGCGTCAAGGGCGACACGCTCGAAATCCAACCCAAGGACGAGGAGGTGATCCTTCGCATCCACCTCGACTGGGACGTCGTCTCCCGCATACAGGTGGTTGATCCCGTGACGGGGGAGTCGCTCGAGGAACGCAAGGAAATCACGATTTTTCCCGCGTCGCACTTCGTTTCGGATCCCGACAAAATCGAGGCCATCCTCGCGGGCATCGAAACCGAGATGCGCGATCGAGTGGCGGAGTTCACTCGGAACGGGCAATTGCTGGAGGCGCAGCGCATCGAGCAGCGCACGCGTTTCGATCTCGAGATGATCCGCGAACTCGGCTACTGTTCCGGCGTGGAGAACTATTCCCGCTGGTTCGATGGACGGGCTCCAGGCACGCCTCCGAACACGTTGCTGGATTATTTTCCGGACGACTTCCTGGTGGTGGTCGACGAGTCGCACCAAACGTTGCCGCAAATCCACGCCATGTTCGCCGGAGACAAACGTCGCAAGGACACGTTGATCGAATACGGGTTCCGGTTGCCTTCGGCGGCGGACAACCGACCGTTGCGCTTCCAGGAATGGGAGCAGCGCGTACCGCAGGTGATTTTCGTCAGCGCAACGCCAGGTCCGCACGAACGCGAGCATTCGGCGCGCACCGTGCAGCAGATCATCCGACCAACCGGTCTGATCGATCCAGAGATCCTGCTGCGCCCCACGAAGGGTCAGGTCGACGATCTCATCGGCGAGATTCGAATCCGAACGTCGCGGGCGGAGCGCGTGTTGGTCACCACGTTGACCAAGAAGATGGCGGAGGACCTGACCGAGTATCTCGTGGAAATCGGTGTCAAGGTCCAGTACCTGCACAGCGATGTGCACACGCTCGAGCGTTCCGAGATCCTGAGGGACCTGCGCCTCGGGGTCTACGACGTGGTGGTCGGGATCAACCTGCTCCGCGAGGGCTTGGACTTGCCGGAAGTTTCCTTGGTCGCGATCCTCGATGCCGACAAGGAGGGCTTCCTCCGTTCTGAGACCTCGCTGATCCAGACGATTGGACGCGCTGCGCGCAATGTGGGAGGACAGGTGATCATGTACGCCGACACGGTCACCGGCTCCATGCAACGGGCCATCGACGAGACTTCGCGACGACGCGCGTTGCAGGTCGCCTACAACGAAAAGCACGGAATCACGCCGTACACCGTGCGCAAGGCGGTCCGCGACGTGCTCGAATCGAAGCGGGTCGCCGAGGCGAAGAGTTATTACAAGGTCGCGACCAGTCGGGCTCCCGAAAACCTTCCGCTCGAGGAACTCATGTCCGCGTTGGTGGATATGGAGCGCGAGATGAAGAAGGCCGCGCGCGACCTTGATTTCGAGCACGCGGCGACATTGCGCGACGAAATGGCCCGACTCAAGAAGTTGTTGCCCTCGGACGCCAAACGGAAGTGATCAGCGCTTGGAGCCATTGACGGACCGGACCGGGTGCCGTTCCGATGCCGAGGGATTGCGTCCCCGCGTATAGGTGAGTGTCCGCGATGTGCGCTCGAGGCCGTCGCCTTTCCAAGCGGACGGATCCTCCCACCCTTTGGGTTTGTCCCAACTGCCCGAACGTGCCCACGGATCGGTGCCTCCCACCGACCAGCGATTCCATTCCTGCACCTTGCCCATTTCGTTGGGTATGTACTGTTTCGCACGTTGGGATCGGCGTAGATCCACGATCTGTCGGGCCGTGGAGGACGATGTCCCCGGAGACTTCGACGTGAAATACGGTCTGTACGGGGGACGCTTCACGGAATTCGGCTCCCGCGGTGCGTCCTGGGCGTCGCCTTGGGCGGCAAGGCCGACGAGCAAACAGAACAGTGGCATTCGCAATCGATTCATGGATTTCGGTTCCCGCGATAAGGAAGGGGGCATGGTACACTCCGTTG
>JBJTRZ010000547.1:0-5518 GCA_046076415.1 Armatimonadota bacterium | reverse complement strand
GCGGGTGCCGCCGGCGGTGGGTGAGGATCGGGTGGGACGCGCCATAAAGCGTTGGGTGCGCGGGGCGACGATCGTTGTTTGCGCGTGCCTCTTCGCCGGATGCGCCAAGCCGCGGAGCACGAGCACCGAACCCGCCGCGATCTTCGAGGATGTCACGCGCGGGGCCGGCATCGATTTCGTGCAGGACAACGGTTTTTCGAATCGATTTCGGTTCGTGGAATCCAATTCCGGCGGCGTTGCGGTCTTCGACTACGACGGCGATGGCGATCAGGATTTGTACTTTGTGCAAAGCGGTTCGTCCGATCCTGCCGAATCGGTGCGGCAACGCCCGCACGGGGCCTTGTATCGCAACGAGGGAACCGGACGGTTCACCGACATCACGACACGGTCGGGATTGGACCGGGATTTGGGGTACGGACACGGCGTGGCGACGGGCGACATCGACAACGACGGGTTCGTGGATTTGTTGGTGACGGGGTATCGGTCGATCCATTTGTTTCGCAACGAGGGTGGATCGGGCCGTTTCGCGGACATCACCAAGGATTGGGGGCTCGACGCAATCCACGGGACCGGCATGGCCATGAGCGCTGCGTTCTGCGATTTCGACAACGACCGACGGCTGGATCTCTACGTCGCGTACTACGGCAATTGGAGCCACGCCAACGACCGGGCGTGCGCGGATGCGGCGGGCGATCCCGAGTACTGCACGCCCGAGTTGATCGATCCGGACACCCATCGCCTTTGGCGCAACACGGGCTCGAAGTTCGAGGACATCAGCCGTCGGGCTGGGATCGAGCGGAAGCGCGGGCGTGGTTTGGCGGTGGCCTGGCTGGACGCCGACGACGACGGGAGGCCCGACATTTTCGTGGCCAACGATTTGTCGCCGAACCTGCTGTGGCGCGGCCGCGGAGATGGAACGTTCCAGGACATCGCGGTCGAAGCGGGATGCGCGTTCAACGCCGACGGTCAAATCATGGCGGGGATGGGGGTTGCGCTCGGGGATATCGACCACTCGGGCCGTGAAAGCCTGTATGTCACCGACTTTACGGCGAAGCTCAACGCGCTTTTCGTTCCGGTTGGAGACGGATTGTACGAGGACCGGTCGCGCGGGCGCGGCAAGGATCTCGCGGAAACGGTCTCCACGCTCGCGTTCGGCACCGCGTTCCTGGATTACGACAACGACGGGTGGCTTGATCTGGTGGTCAACAACGGGCATGTCAACTACCGGATCGATCGGTCGCCCGGAGGTTGGACGTACAAGCAGCCCAAGCACCTTTTCCACAACCGTGGCGAGGGACGGTTCGAATCGGTGTCCCGAAGCGCGCTCGGACCGCTCGCAACCCCGATGGTCGGGCGGGGTCTGGCCACGGGCGACCTCGACAACGACGGTCGGATGGATGTGGTGGCGGTGAACCAGAACGCGGCGCCGCAGGTTCTGCTCAACCGATGCGCGGGATCGGGGCACTGGGTTGGATTCGCGCTCGAGGGATCGACCTGCCATCGGGACGCGGAATTGGCGCGGGTTTACGTGACCGCCGGCGGGGCGCGGCGCAGCGCCACGGTTCGTGGCGGGTCGAGCTACCTTTCGGCCAGCGATCGGCGCGTGCTCTTTGGACTTGGGACCGCCACGCGGATCGACAAAATCGAGGTCCGCTGGCCGGATGGGGTTCGCGAGGCGATCGATGTCGGCAAGGTTGGAATCGATGCCTACCACCGCATCGTGCAGGGGCGTGGCCTCGTTCACTGCGGGCCGGGTGGCGCCGCCCGGCGCTGAACGTCAGCGGGAGTCTTCGGGGCCGAATCCGTCGGTCGGGGCGATCGGACGTTGGGTTTGGTTCATTTCCCGAATGCGCGCAATGCGTTGGTTGTCTCCGGGCTGCGCGCGCGCCGGGTCGATGTCCCACAGATCGCCGAGCACCCGGCCCTTTCCCAGTGCGAGTCCGTGCCGCAGCGCGGTCTCCAGCGAAGCGACCCGGGGGGGAGTGAAGTCGCCGGCCGCCTCCAAGGCCTCCATCGCCCCGTTTCCCGCCCGCACCGGAATGAGCGCGCAGAGGCTTGCGCCTTGGTCGAAGGCATGTTCGAGGGAACGGCAGGCCCACTCCACGCCTTCCGCTTCGGACAGGAACGGGGGGCGCACGAGCAGGAAGCAGCGCAGTGCGATGTCTTCGGCGCGGAGCCATTGCGCCGCCCGATCGAAATCGTCGAGGGTCATGCGTTTGTTGAGCCGGTCCAGCACGACGGGATGGATGGTTTCGAGTCCGATGGCCACCTCGAGGCGCGCGGGGTGGATCAGATCGCGCAGCCGCCGGGTACGGGCACCGAGGAACCGGGTGTGGGATTCCACGATCACGCGTTCGAATCCGCGGACCCGCTCCGCGATCGCAGGGTAGTCCGCCTCCGGAATCGCGCCGGGATCGAAGAACGACCCTGCGTTGTAGAGCTTGACCGCGCGTGCGGGCGGAAGGGCGGCAAGCGCGGTGTCGATCTGCGCGGGAATGTCGCCTGGCTGCACGGAATCGGCGAGGGTGTCCTGCCACAGGTCGCACATCAGGCACCGGAACGGGCACTCCCGGTTGGAAAGGAAGAGCGTGGAGCAGGTCCACGGAGTTGCATCGGGTCCGGGTTCCACTTCGGAGAGCGTGGCGTACGCGACACGTGGATCGACGATGCGTCGCGCCCCGCGACGTTCGAGAATCCATCGGGTCCGCGCCGCGGGATCCTCCGGGTAACCGGTGGCCGGGGGTGCGAGGGCGGTGGGCAGGGGCTGCACGCGTGCGGAGGGTCCGTTTCCGGGTTTCAGAGGGGTTTGGCGCCGGCGGGAAACCACCGGAGGAACTCGTCGGCGACCTTGCGGTGCCCGGCCGCGTTGGGGTGGTTGACCTGGCTCATCCAGTCTTCCCGACGTCCCCCCGAGCGGACATGGGCTTGCCAGAGCGCGAAGCTGTCCACGAGGGCGGTGGAATGGATTTCGGCGAGGGCGCGCACCTGGGCGGCATGGCGGGCCAGCGGGTCCTCGGCATCGTCGACCCGCGCCGACAAATCGTCGGTGGGCGTGCACAGCAGCACCTTCGCGCCCGCGGCCAGCGCCGCTTGGACCATCTCGGTCCAGGCGGCCCGGGCTTTGTCGAGTCCGATTCCCCGGTCGTTGAGCGCGTAATCGATCGCCACCACATCGGGGCGCAGCGCCAGCACGTCGCGTGCGAACCGCGCCGCGCCCGACACGGAATTTTCACCGCCGATCGCCGTCACCGTGACGTTGACGACCGCGTGCGGATAGCGCTCCTTGATTCCGCGGTGCACCAGATGCGGGTATGCGTTGAACGTGTCCACGACCGGCGTTCGGAAGTATCCGGCGGGAACGGAATGCCCGTGGCAGACCACGTGGACCATGCGATTGCGCGGCCACGGGGTCGCGCAGATCCGCAGGAGGTCCGTCGCCCAGCGGGCGGGGTCGGCCACGGGCATGGGGGATTTACTTGCCGCGGGGCGACGAGTAGCCGCGGACGAATCCGATGCACTGCGCGACCATCGGCATCGACTTGTCCATTTCGTGCTCGTATTCCACGGAGATGTTGCCCGTGAAGCCTTGGCGGCGGTACTCGTCGAGGATTCCTGGAATATCGGAAACGCCGGTGCCGAAGGGCACATCGTGGGCTTCCGGCTCGAACGCGTTCAGGTCCTTGAGGTGGGAGCTGATGATGTGGCCCTTGAGGATGCGGATGCAGTCGACCGGCTTGAGGCCGGAGCGGACCCAGTGCCCGGTGTCGGCGCAGGCGCCGATGCGCTTGTCGCGGCCCTTTACCACGGAGAGGATGTAGTTGGGATCCCAGACCTTGTAGTTGGGATTGTTGGGCTGGCGGGGGTGGTTGTGGAACGCGACGCAGATGTCGAATTCCATGACGAGGGGTTCGAACGTGTCGATGGCGTCGACGGATTCGGTCGTGATGGCGCGCAGTCCCATGGTCTTGGCGAATTCGAAGAGCTTGCGCGCACCGGCGGCGTTGTTGGGAATGCCCACCACGCCGAAATTGACCGCTTTGAGTCCGTGCTTGGCCAGCGCGGCCTTGACGGTGGCGATCACTTCGGGCGCGCAATCCGGGCCGAGGCCGGTGTCGCCGTGGGGACCGCCCACCTTTTGGCCGGGGAAAAATTCAATGACCTTGCCGCCGGCTTGGGCGGTTTTCTCCACCGCTTCGAGCGCGGTGAAGTGGTTCCAGGTCCAGGCTTGGCAGCCGATGAAGTAGCCGTTGGTGGCGTACTGGGCCGGGATGGGCTGCTCCGGCGCGGCGGCTTCCGCGTGGGGGGCGAGGGCCGTGGCGAGGGCGCCGGCGGTTCCCGCCGAAATCAGGGTACGTCGATCGATCATGGGTCTCTCTCCTGGGGATGATGCGTCGGTGAATGGTTGGCCGCGCGCGGCTCGCTTCCCTGCGTGGGGGGTGATCAGGCGCCCACGCCGAATCGGGCCCTGAGCGCGCGGCGCGCGGGTTTTTCGATCCAGCGGTGGGTGAGCGCCGCGAGCCCGATGGTGATGGCCAGCACGAGGGCGAGCAGCCCGAGTTTGACGGGGAGGGGCATCGGGCCGGACGGATGGCCGGCGCGCCACGCCATGGCGGGTCCGAAGTAGGCGGCGAACGCGGTGGACTGCATGAGGTAGATCGAGTAGCTCAGTTCGCCGAGGACCATCCATGGGCGCGCGGTCAGCCAGCGGGTTCCTCCGCCCGTGTTGGCCGCCACGGAACCGACAAGGGCCGCGAACACCAACGGTGCGATGCCATCGAAAATGGGGGTTCCGGGGATGGGGGCGGGCATTCCGTTCGCGCCCATCGGCATCGGATCGGGCGGCACCGGGAAATGGAGCACGGCGACGGTGGCCAGCGCGGACACGACCAGTGCGCCGTTGGAGGAGAGTACCTTCTCGAAGGTTCCCTCGCGGTGGAAGCGGTGCAGGCAAAGCCCGATCGTGAACCCGAGCAAGCAGCGCACCAGACCGTAGTCGAACGTGATGTCGAGGCGGCGGGAGGGGTGGGCGGCGGCGAGCAGGCCGAGGCCGGCGCAGCACGCGATCGCCACCACCACGGGAACCCAGGTCCGCGCACGATCGATCGCGCGGTATCCCGGCAGGGTGAGGAAATAGGTCCACCATTCGGCGGCGATCGACCAACCCGGCACATTCCAGCTCATCGGCACCAGTCCGAACGACAGGAGGAGGAAGAGGTGGGCGGGGAGGTAACGCCAGTCGTACATCTGGACCATCATGGCGTCCATGCCGGGATTGGACGTCCCGGCGTTCGGGCCGCCGCTCGGATCGGGGGCGGGTGTGGCGAGATAGGCCAGCACCGTAAACGCGAGCGCCAAGACATGCATGGGGATGAGGCGGGCGAAGCGGGCGGACGCAAACGCCTTGACAGCGGGCAGGGGCAGCCCGCCGGCGAATCCCTGTCCGTAGACATGGGCCATGATGAAGCCGGAGAGCACGAAAAAGAAGTCCACCCAGAGGTATCCACGGGAAAGGAAGCCG
>JBJTRZ010000546.1:0-1540 GCA_046076415.1 Armatimonadota bacterium | reverse complement strand
CGGGAGATTCCCAGCAAGCCCTGACCCCGCTCCGTTGCCGGACGGGAACACCTCGTCCGGCCACGGAGGTATCCTCTCGTAAATCCATGCACCATTCGATCGCCCGACGAAACGTACTGCGCGGACTGGGAGTGACCCTTGCCCTCCCATGGCTTGAATCCGCCTTGCCGCGTGCCGCGCGCGCCGCCGGAGCCGACAAACCTCCCACGCGGTTCGGCTTCCTCTACTTCGCGAATGGGGTGGATCCCGACGCATGGACGCCCACCGGGGCCGGCGCGGACATGCGCCTCTCCGAAATCCTGCAGCCGCTCGAGGCGCGCAAACGCGATCTGCTCGTCCTCACGGACCTGATGAATCGCAACAGCATCGAGGGCGACGGACACTACGTCAAAGTGGCGCCCATCCTCTGCGGCACCGCCATCACCAAAACCACCGGACGCGACCTGCGCTCCGGCGGGGTCTCCATGGACCAACTGATGGCCCAGCATGTCGGCAACCTCAATCCGCTGCCGTCCCTCGAACTCTCCATCGAACCCCCCACGACCTACGTCGACACCAATGTCGGGTTCACGGCACTCTATGGATCGCACATCTCCTGGTCCACGCCGACCACGCCCGTTTCGCGCGAAATCAATCCGCGCAACGCCTTCGATCGCCTGTTCCGCACCAGCGCAGGCGCCCACGCAACCGGCGAAAAGGATCGCTCGGTCCTCGACGCGGTCCTCGGCGACGCCGCCGCGCTGAAGAAACGCATCGCAGTGGCGGATCGGCTGAAGGTGGACGAATACCTCGATGCGGTGCGGTCGGTCGAACGGCGCATCGCCTTCGATGCCGCGCGCCGCAAGGCGGAGGTCCTCGACGCGCCCGAACTGCGCGCGGAGATCGCGCGCCTCGACCAACGCATCGTCGACCATTACGCGGTGCCCGCGGAAAAACGGGGGATCGACCACACCGGGCAGGTGCGCCTGATGATGGACCTGATCGCCCTCGCGTTCTGGTCCGATTCCACCCGCGTCGCGAGCTTCATGTTCGCGAACGAAGTTTCCGGACGCAATTTCTCGTTCCTCGAAGGCGTGTCCGGCGGGCATCACGAGATCAGCCATCACGAAAACAACGCCGCCAAGCGCGATCAGTACCGACGCATCAACCGGTGGCATGTCGCCCAGTACGCCTACCTGCTCGACCGTCTGGCGTCGATCCGCGAAGGCGACGGCACGGTGCTCGACCACTCGATGATCCTGCTTGCGTCGGGAATGCGCGACGGCAATGCGCACAGTCCCTACAACCTGCCGGTCGTGCTTGCCGGCAAGGCGGGGGGCACGCTCGCGACGGGACGTCATCTCCGCTATCAGGCGAAAACGCCCCTCTGCGGTTTGTATGTCGGGATGCTGCGGCGCATGGGCGTGCCGGTGGCTCGGTTTGGCGATGCCACCGAGGAACTGCCTGGCCTCGCCGATCCGAAGGTGAACGGGACCTCGGCCTGAAGCCGATGGGCCCTCATGCGCGCTCGAGCCGCGCGTAACCCGCCACGAGTTTCTTG
>JBJTRZ010000545.1:0-3132 GCA_046076415.1 Armatimonadota bacterium | reverse complement strand
TCGGGCATCGGGTTGCTGACATTGCGGAAATGGACCTTGAACAGTTGACCTCGCTCGCCAAAATGGCGAATCGCGTCGATCACGGAGTTGCCCATGCCCAAGGTGCCCCCTTCGAGCCAGCAACCGATGCACAGGCACACGCCGATGTTGGGACTTCCCGCGATTTCGAGTGCGCGACGATATCCATCGAAATTGCCGAATATGCAACGGGGAACACCGCCCAGTGCGTACACGGGCGGATCGTCGGGATGGACTCCGACAAAGACTCCGTTTTCCTCGGCGACGGGAACCACTTGCCGGATGAAGTACTCGTAATTATCCCAGAGTTCGTCTTCGGAATACGGGCGACCATGCGTGAGTTCGCCTTGAAACACCTTGCCGTTCCAATAGCCCTTGGCATTGGCGATATCGAGCACGCGGGAATCGACCCCTCCGCGTCCCGGCGTGCTTCCGGTGCTCCAGATACCGTTTCCCATGTGCGCGTACGTGTGGTACCGAATGCCCGCTTTGCCTAGTTCGCCCAGAAAATCCAGGAATTCCCGAATCTTTTCATCCCTCCCGGGAAGTCCGAGCGTGATTTCCTCGACATTGTGGACCGCGTGGTTGGCGATTCGGTATATCCTCATTCCGTATCGGTCCAAACGTTCGTCGAAGCGTTTGTAGTGCTCCGCGGTCTGCTGGCCGGGATCGTCCACGATGAGCATCGCCCATTCGACGCCGACTTGTTGCAGGAAGCGCAACTCGTCGTCGGTGGCCGTGCTGTTCACGTACGTGCCGATTTGGATACCCGGATGGGTGCCTCCGAAACCGGGCACCGAACGAAGCGGGTGGGGGCGCTCAGTCATTTGCAGGTTCACTTTCCAAACGCCGAAGGCTTTTCGCCAACGCGTCGAAGATATCGTCTTCGCAGTCGTCCAACTCCACGATCCATGTGGTGTCGCCACGGGTCTCCGCACAGATTTCCGATAGGGGCAGAACTCCATCTCCCAGCGCCACCTTCGGCGCGTCGGGAATTCCTGGACCGTCCTTCAAGTGGATAAGGGAAATGTGGTCGCGGACATTGGCTATCAAGGCGAGCGGATCCTGCCCGGCCACCATCGCCCAATACGTATCGAGTTCGATTCCAGGCAAATCCTCGCATTCCACGAGCAATCGTTCGAAGAGGGAAGGGCCGCCGCAGGTATCGAATTCCCACCAGTGGTTGTGCAAATGGAGGCGCAATCCGTGCTCCCGCGCGATGCGATTCGCCTCCGCATAGGAACGGATCAAACTATCCATTCCGTCGCGCGAATCATGGCGCGCATCGCGAGGCCAGCCATGCCAGACGATGTCGGTGGTTCCGAGCGTCCCTGCAAGGTCCTGCAACGAACCGATATTGTCCCTATCGGGCAAAGGGACGTGCGCACTTCGGACCTTCAACCCGTGACGGTCGAGCTCGGCCTTGGCCGCGTCGAAGGTTATCCCTTCGGGAAAGAACGCGGTTTCAACCGAGGTGAAACCAATATCGCGGATGCGACGCAAGGTGCCCGTGAAGTCGTCCGCCATCGCATCCCGCACGGTGTAGAGCTGCAGTGCGATGGTGGACATCAGTGGTTGAAAAGGAATTCCTTCGAATTCACCAAAGCCCAGAGGAGATCCTCGACGGCCTTTCGCCGATCCTCCGCGGCATGGAGGTCGACGCTGGCCGTCAGCATTTCATCGAGTTCGGGCTCGCGGGACAAGGTGGCCAGGTAGAGTTCCCGAACGATTTCCGGATTGGTCGTCCCCTTTGCCATAAGTTGGGAAACGCGTCCCTCCTTCGACGCCAACCGATCGTTGACCGACTTGCCGTTCATGAGGTGCAGGATCTGGCCAAGATTAGGATTGTCGCTGCGCTCGCACTGGCACACGATATTGCGGGCCGGGCGACCGAAGAGATCGAGGAAATAGGATTGCGCGGTGGCATCGGGGAGTTCCCCTGCGCGCATTCCCGCAGGGTAGCCCGCGAACTTCTCCGGCACTCCGGTGGCGGCCCCCAGCGCATCGAGCAAAGGCTCGGCGGGTAGCCGTTTGAATCGGTACGTGGAGTGGTACCGGGTATCCGCGACATTTGCGGGCGTTGGGATGGCGGAGCGCTGATAGGTCTCCGAGAGTACGATCACCCGCATGGTTCGGCGCAGGTCGAAGCCGTTGCGCGCGAAATCCGACGCGAGGAAGTCGAGCAATTCCGGGTTGGACGGAGGGTTGGTGACGCGAATATCGTCGACGGGTTCGACGATTCCTTGCCCGAGGAAATGTCCCCAAAGCCGATTGACGACCGCCTTGGCAAAGAACGGGTTGTCCTTGCGCACCAGCCAATCGACGAAAGCCTCGCGTCGATCCCCCTTGAACGAGGCGGGCACGGGACGCGCGTCGAGCGGAGTCGGAATCGCGGTCACTTGGGTGCGGGGATTCGCGATCTCACCGGAATCCCCAACATAGAAAATGCGTTCGTCCGGGGCGTTTCCCCCTTTGCTGCGCATTCGGGTGAAGAACGCGGCCATCTCGTAATACTGGTTTTGCTTCCACTTCTCGTACGGATGGTTGTGGCATCGGGCGCAGGCGATACGAACGCCAAGGAATGTTTGCGAGGTGTTTTCGACAAGGGCCTCGGTGGTCGCGGAGGCGCGGAAGTAATTCGCAGGACCGGTTTCGTAGGTGCTTCCACGAGCCAGCAGCAGCTCCGCCGCCATGCGATCCCAGGGTTTGTTCGCGGCGACCGAATCACGTATCCAGCGATTCAACGAATGAAGACCGCGCTCGTTGAGGGCATTGCGGGTGCTGCGGAACAGGTCGCCCCACCGCAGGGTCCAGTTGTCGACATATGCGGGCCGGGCCAAGAGCGCATCCACCAAGCGCGTGCGTTTGTCCGGCGCCGTGTCCGCGAGGAAACCCTTGGCTTCGTCGGGTGTCGGGAGTTGGCCGGTGAGATCCAAGGTTACCCTGCGCAGGAATTCCGCATCCGTGCACCTAGGGGACGCCACAAGACCGAGGCGGGCGAGTTTCGATTCCACGAACCGGTCGATGTTTTGACTCGGCGTTTCGATGGGGTCCGTCGGAGGGGGCAACGGTGTTGCGAACGGCGACGTGAGGGTTGCGGTGACCACTTTGTCG
>JBJTRZ010000544.1:0-3291 GCA_046076415.1 Armatimonadota bacterium | reverse complement strand
CGGAGGCGTGGAGCGCCTTGGCGGACGGGAGCGCGAAGTCGGATTCTCCTGCCGACACAGCGAGGCGCGTTCCCTTCCAAGCGTCCGGGTCCGCGATGCGCCCGCCTCCACCAAGGGCCGCGACGGCAGCGAATACGCCCGGCGCGGCGGGAATCCCGGCGATGGCGGCGGCCGCCCCCATCGAGTGTCCGACAAGGAGGCAACATCGTGCATCCACGGTAAGCACCCTGCCAAGCGCGGAGAGCACGTCCCCCGGACGCACCAAGCCCGTGCGCGGCGCCACCAGCAACCATCCGCGACGTCGACAAAGCTCCACGATGCGGCCCGCCCCGTAGGCGTCGAAGAACATGTTTTCAGTCCCCCCCGCCCCGTGCAAAGCCACCACGACGGGCCGGGGCTCGCGCCGCCCGGGCGGAACGAAAACCCGTGCCGGCATCGGCGCGGGCGTATCGAGCACGACCCACCAATCCCCCGGTTCGAATCCCAACGTCCCGGTGCGCGCGAGAGTCTCGACCCGGCCGAGCAGGAGTTCGGCATCGAACTCGTTCTCCGGAGTTCCGCCTTCCCGCAAGGCCTGCAGGCGGCGCAGCGACGCCGAGGCCGTGAGCGCCGCCGAGTCCTTGCCTTTCGGGAGTGAATCAAGCCGGGCAAGACGGCGATCCAAATCACGGATTCGGGCCACGGAGGCATTTCGTCGCACCCGGCACTGTCCGCCCACGTGGATTTCGACGGGTCGCACGGCATCCACCGCGGGCACGTCCACCTGCACCAACGGGGAATCGAGTTTTCGGACGGTTCGGCCAAATCGCACTTCGGCGGTCGCCGGTGCGGGAACATCCGCATCGTAAAGCCGAATCGCCCGAACCATGACGCGGGACTCGGCGGCATCCAACAACCGCCGTTCCGGCAAAACAGCCCAGGCGTCCGCCCAGATCCACTCGGGGCCGGTGCCCCCGTCGATCGACCTCCGGGCCGCATCGATACCCTTGGCCACCAGATCGAACCGCCCCGAAAAGAACGCTCCCACCGCGCCTTGGAGCAACGGGAGGACCGCGGCCCGGGCACGTGGGTCCCGGAGCCGCGGTTGAAATTCCCGCTCGAACGCGCGCACACGCAAACCCGCCTCGTGGCGAAGCATGTCCGGCGAAGGTTTGAACGGATCTTCGAACACCGTTTTGCCTAGAGGCGCGGAGGCGGCGGCTTCGTCGGTCCCTCCGCCGTCGTCACGCCCCGCACTTTGGTCCGACGAACGTGGAGCCCGCCATCCACCACCGCGTACAAAAGGTTGCGCTCGCCCCCCGCGAACGCGATCGGTCCGGGTCGTCCCGGGCCGGGCGAAAGGACGATGCCGTTCACACGGCCCGCCTGGTCCAGCATTTGGATTCCGATCGCCGAAGCGACATACAGCCATCCGTTCGCATCGACCGCAAGGCCCGCCGCCGCGGTCCCCGGCTCGCCGTAGGGCGCCGCGACATCGTGGTAATGCTGTGCGTCCACGAGCGACTCATCGGCGGCGATCCGCAAGGACTGTCCATACTTGCCGTGCGCCGGGTCGGGGGCAACGAGCAAGAGGCCTTGATCGGGAACCAGCGTTATGCCCGGAGCGCCCGGCAGGCCGGTTGCCGCCACCGTGCGCTTTCCGTTCGGACCAACCCAATGGATACGCCCGGTGCCCTCCTCGAGCAGGAACAGGGTACCCGTGTGGCGCACGGCGATCGACGACACCTTGATGCCCCTCGCCACCACCGTCAGCGGGCCGGGAGCCAGGCGCACCACCTGTTTGCGGTCGGGAAGCGCCGCGTACACCGTTCCGGCGGGCCCGGCCGCCACGGCGGAAATCCGGCCCAGTCCCGTCGCCATCGCCGCTCCCCCGAGTGTGCGAACCTCACCCGAGCCGGCCACCACCAGCGTGCCATCCGCGAGCGTGGCGAGCGCATCCACGCCACCCGCACCGTCCACCGCCCGCCAGCCTTCGTTGTCCCGGAGCACGACGGAGGCGATGGGCTGCCGAGTACCGCTTGTTTCCAGCCCACCGGGCCGCCAAAGCCATCGCAAGGCCTCGGGGAGAACGGCGGTCCCCTGCCGGCCATCATGCCCACCGGGTCCGGTCACATACCGCAGGTCGTAGCCGGCGAAGCGCAGCGCGGCCACAACGTCCTCGTTTCCGATCGGCCAGGAACCGGAATAGATGTCCTGATCGTTCACGCCTTCCTGCAGGAAAATCCGCAGCGGCTTGCGTTCCGTCTTGCGAATCAGCGTGGGGTATCCGTGGCCGCCGCGCAAATCCGTGAAGCTGGAGATAAACCCGAGCACCTTGCCGAAATAGTCCGGGCGATGCCATGCCGCCGTGAACGCGGCGATTCCGCCCGACGATGCACCGGAGATGGCGCGATTCGCCGGATCGTTCGTGATCCGCGCACCGGATCGTCGGAGCACCTCGGGGATCACCTCTTGGATCAGGAACGCGGCGTACTTGCCGTCGAAACCATCGTATTCGACGCTGCGGTTGTAGCGCGGGAGTTGCGTCTTCCCATCGGTGGCGGGAACCACGCCCGGATTGACCATGATGCCAAGGGTGGCCGGCATCGCGCCCTGCGCGATCAGGTTGTCGAAGACCGCGGGAACCCGGAATCCTCCATTGCGATCGGCGTATCCGCCTCCGTCCTGGAAGACCATCAACGCCAAGGGCTTCGCGAGGTCGTGGCCCGCCGGCACGTAATACCAGACATCGCGTTCCGTGCCCGGAAAGACCTTGCTTCCCTTGAGCACGAAATGCTCGACCTTCCCCTGCGCGACTCCGGGACGCACGAACGAATCGGGTTGGAGTTCGTATTCCTTTTGAGCCAGCGCGGGTGCAACGGACACGATTCCGGCCGCGAGCAGCGCGGCAACGATCAGCGGGTTACGCATGGGCTTTCTCCGACACGGGAGCCGGGCGGACCGACAGCGCGGTCAACGCACCGAGGAAGACGAAGACGGCGAGGAAAACGACTCCGCCTTGTTCCGATTTCGTTTTCTCGGTGATTAATCCGAATATGAATGGGCCACAGAATCCGCCTAGATTGCCCACCGAGTTGACGAAGGCGAGGCCTCCGGCGAGGGCGGCCACGCCGCGCGGGGCGAGCACCGCGGCGGACAGCGCCCAAAACGGCCCGAGGATGCTCCACATTCCCGCGGCCGCGAGCGTGATCGCCGCCAGCGCGGCGACCGGCGCGTGCATCGAAAACGCGTAGCCCATCAAGCCGGCCGCGCCGAAGAGGGCTGGAATCGCCACCGACAGCCGTCGCTCGC
>JBJTRZ010000543.1:0-4183 GCA_046076415.1 Armatimonadota bacterium | reverse complement strand
GGGCCTCGTGCTGCGCAAGCGCCGCAAGGGCTGAGACGCACGGCGCCCCCCGCGCCGTCGCGTTTCCCGCGGACACCCTCGGTTCCCCCTTTTCCGAGGGTGTTCGTTTGCTTGCCGGCCCGGGACGCAGCACCGCGGTGCGCGCCGATCCCCTACAACGTTCGCACGCCGAACCCGCCGTCGACGTGGAAAACATCGCCGGTGGAAAACGGAAAATCCCCCCGGGCCAGCGCGGCCACGGCCTTCCCCACATCCTCCGGCGTGCCCCAGCGCGCGATCGGCCACGCTCCGCGGGCCACCAACGCGTCGTACTTTTCCCGGACGCCCGCGGTCATGTCGGTGGCGACCACGCCGGGACGCACTTCGTGCACCGCGATTCCATGCTCCGCCAGCCGCGCGGCCAGCAGGCGCACCACCATGGACAAGCCCGCCTTGGAAACGCAGTACGCGCCGCGGTTCGTGCTCGCAACCTCCGCCGAAATGGAGGTCACCACCACGATGCGCGGCGTTTCCCCCGGCCGTTTGCGGGCCACCATTTCCCGTGCCACCCGTTGCGACAGGAAGAACGTTCCCTTCAGATTGACATCGAGGACCGTGTCCCAGTCCGCCTCCGCGAGCTCGAGCAGGTCCGATCGCACCGGGGGCGCGATGCCGGCATTGTCGACCAAGAGGTCGATGGTTCCCCCCACGGCCAAGGATTCCGCCACGATCCGCGCGCGGTCCCCCGCGTCGGCGAGGTCGCCGCGCACCACCACGCCGTCGCCCCCCGCCGCCCGCACCGCGGCCAGGGTCTCCTCCGCCGCCGCGGAGTCGTGCACGTAGTGCACCACCACGCGCCACCGCTCGGCCGCAAGCGCGAGGGCGATGCCGCGACCAATCCCCCGCGACGCGCCGGTGACCAGCGCGACCGGACGATCCCCGCCGTTTCCCTCGGGTGGAACCCGTTTGCGCAGGCCGCGCCGCCGCGGAGCTCCGTTTCCCGCCTCGGCGCCGGTTTCCTCGAACAGCGACAATGTCCGTTCGTCCACCGCGCTCAACCCTCCCCCGGGGAGGGCAGGTCCTCCTCCGTCGGCCCATCGACCCACCGGCGCGCCGCGGCGGGTAGGGAATCCTCCGGATACGGTACGGTGCGCGCGGGCAAGAGCCTGGAGGCGAGGAGGCGCCGCGCCGCCACCAGCGACTCCACGAAGAAGTGGTCGCCGAACGCCACCGCCTCGCCGACGCCCAGTCCCTTGTGGATATGGTAAACCCCGTCCCGAAGCACTCCTTCGAACCCGTCGTCGCCGCGCCCTGTATGTTCGCGGCAGAGGCGCGAAAGCGCGTGCAGCGCCCAGCCCCGGTAGCGCTCGGCATCCACCTCCAACCCATCGCGGGCGCACAGGTCCGCGAGCTCGAAGAGGCCGGAGGCGGCGATGGCGCTGGACGAGGTGTCGATGCGGGTTCGCGACAGCGGGCCTTCGGCGGGTGCGTCGAAGTCCCACGGGGCGATTCCATCGGGGCAAATCCGCAGCAGGAACCCCGCGTTGGCGCGGGCTGTGTCGCGATGGACGGGATCGCCGGTGGATCGATAGGCGCGCGCGAATCCGGTGAGGGACCACGCGAGGCCGCGGCTCCAGCACGAGTCTCCGCGGAACCCTTGATGGGTGGATTGGCGCAGGCACGCACCGGTTTCGGTGTCGAAGAGCGCCTCGTGCGCCGTGGAGCCGTCGCCGCGCACCAGATGCCGGCGGGTGGTTTCGCAGTGGGCCATCGCGATCGCGCGCAGATGCGGGTCGCCGGTGCGCTCCGCGGCGTCGAAGATCGTGCCAACGTTCATCATGATGTCGATGAAGCAGCTGGCGGGTTCGACGAAACTACGAAGGTACTGACCTTTTTCCATGAACCGTATGGCCATGGTCTTGCCGGCATCCACCAGCACCGCATCGATCCGATCGGCCGGTCCGCCCAAAGCGCGCCATCGCAGCCAGGTGGAATGGAACAGGAAACCCAAATCGTGGACCGCGCGGTCATGGCGACGTGGCTCGAGGGGCAGGGAGCGCGCGATCGCGGCGTCGAGCAGGTCCTCCGCGCCGAGCGCATCGGCCAGCAGGAAGCAGATGCCCGGCAGGAAGCCGTCGCACCAATGGGTCCACCGCTTGCGGTCGTGTCCGAACCTGCCCCCCACGGTGTACATCGGGCGGTAATCGGCGGGATGGCGGGCGAGGAGGGCGCGCGTCTGATGCGCTGCGTCCGCCAAGGCGTTGTCGATGGTTTCGATCACGGGGAACGTTTCGCCCCGAGGGTTTCCGGCACCTGCGCCGGGGTCACCCGCGGGTGGCGAGCCACACCCCCGCGGCGATGCAGACCAGGCCCGCCCACAGGGTTGGGCTCGGGCGCTCCCCGAGGACCACGACCCCAAGCACCGCGGCGAGCACGAAGCCCAGTTTGTCGATGGCGGCGACTCGCGCGAGGTTCCCCATTGACAAAGCCCGGAAATAACATAACCAGGACGCTCCCGTGGCAAGGCCCGAGAGCACGAGGAACCCCCACGCGGCGGGGGGTGGCATGCGCATCGTGCCGATCGGTACCCGGGCGAGGGCGACCCCCCAAGCGAGGGCGAGCACGACCGTGGTCCGGACCGCGACCGCAAGATCGACCGGCACGCCGCGCATGCCCAGTTTTGCCAAAAGCGCTGTCAGACCCGCAAACCCCGCGGACAGCAACGCCCATCCGGTCGCTCCACCGGGCATCGCCTACTCCGGCAGCGGGTCGAGATCGACCCACCGGCGCTCCGCCCAGCTTCGCAGCCCCGCCTCGGCCAGCTGCACCCCCTTGGCGCCTTCCCGAAGGCCATGGCTCCACGGTGCGTCATCGACCACATGGCGCAGGAAGGATTCCCATTGGATGCGGAACGCGTTCCCGGGATTGGTGGGAAACGGACCGGCCGACCAGCCGTCGCGGAAATCGATCGGGCTGTCGATGTCGGGGTTCCAGACGGGGCGGGGCGTGTCGGCCGCCGATTGCACCACGCAACCGCGCAGGCCGGCCACGGCCGAGCCGCGCGTGCCATCCACCTGCAGCGTCAACAGGTCGTCGCGGCGCACCCGCGTGGTCCAGCTGCTGTTGAAATGGGCGACCACTCCGTTTTCGAGTTCGAACGTTGCATACGCCGCGTCGTCGGCGGTGCAGCGGTAGGGCCGTCCCGCTTCGTCGATACGCTCGCGGATATGGGTGGCGCCGAGGCACGATACCGACCGAACGGCACCGAAGAGGTGGTCGAGCACGTAGCGCCAGTGGCAGAGCATATCCACGATGATCCCGCCGCCGTCCTCCCGCCGATAGTTCCAGCTGGGCCGCTGCGGCGTCGTTTCGTCGTGGCCGGTGAACACCCAGTAGCCGAACTCCCCGCGCACGGAGACGATTTCCCCGAACCAGCCCGCATCGATCAACGCCTTGAGCTGGAGGAGTCCGGGCAGGTAGAGCTTGTCCTGCACGACCCCGTGCCGCACGCCGGCGTCGCGCGCGGCGAAGTATAGGTCCATCGCCTCGGCGGTGGTCGTGCCCGACGGCTTTTCGCAGTACACGTGCTTGCCGGCGGCGATGGCGCGCAGCGTGTCGGGACCGCGCCGCGCCGTGGTCTGCGCGTCGAAGTAGATGCCCACCGCGGGATCGGCGAGCACCGCGTCGAGGTCGGTGGACCAAGCCACGTCGCCGGCGCGGGCGGCCAGCGCCGCGAGTTTGACGGGATCGCGTCCGATCAGCACCGGTGCCGGCAGCAATCGTTCGCCCGACGCCATCTGCAACCCGCCTTCATCGCGGATGGCCACCAGCGAACGCAGCAGATGTTGGTTGGTCCCCATGCGGCCCGTGGCGCCGTTGACCGCGATTCCGAGGGTCAACGGATGGTTTCCGGTCCGAGCGAGCGAATGCGCAGGTTGCGGAACCGCACGGTCATGTCGAGCCCCGGGTGGACTTGGAGCCCGATGGGGCCCTCGACCGGCCATCGCGGGTCGGTGTAGCGCGTCGTGGTCCGGCCATTCACCGCCACTTCGTGGTGGGATCCGCGCACCACGAGGCGATAGCGGTTCCATGCTCCGGGCACGAACGTCGCCGCGAGTCCTTGTGGTCGGCCCGCCATGGGATAGATGTCCTTGCCGCCGGTGTAGAACGCCGCGGTCATGTCCACCTTCAGGCTCCGCGAGAT
>JBJTRZ010000542.1:0-3043 GCA_046076415.1 Armatimonadota bacterium | reverse complement strand
CGCGTTTTCGCGGGCTGATCGCCTTTCCGGTTCGTTGCCCGGGCCGGGAGTATCTCGGCACGATGCGAATGACGAAATACGTTTTGCGCTACGCGGAGAAACGGAGCGCCCATTTCCAAAGCGTGGATATTTCGGGCGAAGTGACGATAGAGCTCGATCCCGCCGATGATTTCGATGCGGCCCATCAGGCGGCCCTTCGCCAACTGGTGCCGCGCATCCGGCGCGACGCGGACAGGGCGATCGAAAGATATCGACGTCTTGATTAGTACTGTACCAAAATAGGTACACTGTCCTCGTCGCAATTGCGGCGACTTTGGACTGGAGTTGAACCCATGGTGGAACGCCTACCCGCGATGGTCGCGCGCCGACTCGAGGAGTTCGTCGCCCTTTGTCGGCCCGACAGGGTCGAGGTGTGCGATGGATCGGCTCCCGAAGCGGAGAGGCTGCGGCACCAACTCGCCGCCGCCGGGGCGCTCGAGCCGTTGGCCTGGCCGGACTGTCATCTCCATCGATCGCATCCCTCGGATGTCGCTCGGGTCGAATCGAAGACGTTCATCTGTTCGCGGGACGAGGAGGGCGCCGGTCCGACCAACCGTTGGTGGGAGCCGATGCTCGCCAAGCAGGCGCTGCGCGAACGACTGGCCGGCAGCATGCGTGGGCGCACCCTTTACGTGGTTCCCTATGCCATGGGCCCGATCGACTCGCCGTATGCCCGGGTCGGAGTCCAGTTCACCGACAGCCCGTACGTGGTCCTGTCCATGCGAACCATGACGCGCATGGGGGACAGGGTTCTGGAGCGGATGGGCGCGGAAACGTCCGTGGTGATCGGATTCCATGGAATGGCGGAACTGGATCCGGAAACGAGAGCGATCTGCCATTTTCCGGACGATCTCGAAATCTGGTCCGTGGGATCGAATTACGGTGGGAACGCGCTGCTGGGCAAGAAGTGCTTCGCACTGCGGATCGCCTCCGCGATGGGACGACGGGAGGGATGGTTGGCCGAGCATATGTTGTTGCTCGAACTGACCGACCCCGCCGGGCGGACGTGGAATATCGCCGCCGCGTTTCCGTCCGCGTGCGGTAAAACCAACCTCGCCATGCTCGAGAGCGCGGTTCCAGGTTGGAAAGTCCGCACCCTGGGCGACGACATTGCTTGGTTGCACCCGGGCGCGGATGGACGTCTCCGCGCAATCAACCCCGAAGCCGGTTTCTTCGGCGTCGTTCCCGGCACGTCCGACGCCACGAACCCGGTGGCGATGGACGCGATACGCCGCGAAACCATTTTCACCAACGTCGCGGTCGACGACGAGGGCAATCCTTGGTGGGAGGGCTGCGGCCGCGAACCCGGACCGTACCTGACGGACTGGAAAGGCAATCGCCGGTCTTCGTCGGATCGATCCGAACCGTTCGCGCATCCCAACGCCCGCTTCACGGTATCGATGGAGCGGTGTCGAAATCGGTCGGAGCACTGGGACAATACGGCGGGAATCCCCATCGACGCCATCCTTTTCGGGGGTCGGCGCGACGACACGGCGCCCCTGGTGGTGCAGGCGTTCGATTGGCGGAACGGGGTGTACATGGGGGCGACCATGGCGTCCCGTACGACCGCGGCGGCGGAAGGGACTGCGGGCGCGCTACGCCGCGATCCGATGGCCATGCTTCCGTTCTGCGGCTACCACATCGGGGACTACCTTGGGCATTGGTTGGCGATGGAGCGCAGCATCGCGGCGCCACCCTCGATTTTCCATGTGAATTGGTTCCGTCGCGACGCCGGGGGACGGTACTTGTGGCCGGGATTCGGCGACAATTTGCGCGTGCTGCAATGGATCGTCGGGCGATTGGCGGGGGAGGTGGACGCTCGGCGCTCTCCGATCGGCTGGATTCCCGACGAAGCGTCGTTCCCCCTCGGCGACGTTTGTTCACGCGAGGATTTGCGCGAGGCGCTCTCCGTGCGTCCGGCGCAATGGCGGGCCGAGTTGAAGGACGTGGAGTCCTGGTTCGCGTCCATCGGGACCAAACTGCCCGCGGACCTCGAGCGGGAACGACGCGCGATCGCCCGGAGATTCGGACCGGCGCTCCACCGCGCGGCTTGAATGCTTCCGCCCAAACGAGTAAAAAGGCCGGCGATCCCTTGGATCGCCGGCCTTCGTATTCCAACCGAATCTACTTTGCGGTTTTGAAACGGTATTCCGTCGTTTGCCGGTAGATGTCGCCCGGTCGCAGGACCGTGTTGGGGAAGGTCTTCTGGTTGATCGAGTCGGGGTAGTGCTGGGCTTCCAGGCAGAAGCCATTGTTGCGCTCGTAAACCGTTCCGCCCTTGCCTTTGAGGGTGCCGTCGAGGAAGTTCCCCGAGTAGAACTGGACCCCGGGTTCCGTGGTGTGCACTTCGAGGACGCGTCCGGTGGTGGTTTCTTCGACGCGCGCAGCGAGCGTCATTCCCTTGCCGCCGCCGTTGATGACGAAGTTGTGGTCGTAACCGTTGGGATCTCCGGTTGTTTCGGCGATGCGATCGCCGATCGGGTGGGACTTGGTGAAGTCCACGGGGGTTCCCTTGACGCTGGCCAGCTTGCCGGTGGGGATCAACGTGGCGTCGACCGGCGTGTACCGGTCGCAGTTGAGCATCAAGTTGTGCCCGAGGATATCCCCGGTACCCGCCAGATTGAAGTAGGCGTGGTTGGTGAGGTTGATCGGCGTGGCCTTGGTGGTGGTTGCGCGGTATTCCATGCGCAACGCGTTTCCATTGGTGAGGGTGTAGGTCACCGAGGCGCGAACGGTGCCCGGATATCCCTCGTCGCCATCCTTCGAAGTCACGTCGAAACGCACCGCCGGCCCGGCGTTGCTGCGCACCACGGTCGCCCGCCAGACCTTCTTGTCGAAGCCTTTGTTGCCGCCATGCAGGTGGTTCGGACCGTTGTTGGTGGCGAGCTTGTATTTCTTGCCATCGAGGGTGAACACCCCCTTGGCGATGCGGTTGGCGACGCGCCCTGCGATGCAGCCGAAATAGGGGTGGCCTTTGACGTACCCGGCAAGCGTGTCGAAGCCG
>JBJTRZ010000541.1:0-2631 GCA_046076415.1 Armatimonadota bacterium | reverse complement strand
TGCCCTCGGGCCGTCGACGCGGCGCGCCTTGTTCGGACCCGTTGCTCAGCTGACGCCGTGGTACGCGACATTCGCCGAGGCGTTCGGCCCCCGTTTGCCCGTTTTCGAACGGGGCGGGGGGATCTGGCGCGGCGGAGCGATCGTGGATGGGCGGTTCGAAGTCCAGATGGAGGGCCGGTTTCCCGGTGCGCAATGGTGGCATCGGTTGCCCGGATGGCCCGCTCCTCCCGATCCGTTGAAGGCGGCCGTCGAAGCCGCCGGATTGCCAAGCCGGCGACTCGGACCGCCCGCCCGTTATGTCGATCTGGCCACCGTCGATCTGCTCGATCAACGCAGCCTGCTGATGGAGACGGTTGCGGTGCGCTATCGCCTGCCCCTTCCGCGGGCGCCGAAGGTACAATGACGCGATGCATGTCCTCCTGGCCGGGCCGCGGGGCTTCTGCGCGGGCGTCGAACGCGCGGTCGATATCGTGGAACTCGCCCTCGAGGTCCATGGTGCGCCGCTCTACGTTCGCCACGAAATCATCCACAATGAAACGGTGGTCGGTCGGTTGCGCGCACGGGGCGTGGTGTTCACCGACGATTTGGCCGACGTTCCCCGTGGGGTTCCGATCGTTTTTTCGGCGCACGGAGTCGCGCCGTCGGTCCGTGCCGAAGCAGATGCCCGCGGCCTCGAGGTCATCGACGCCACCTGTCCGCTTGTCACCAAGATCCATCTGGAAGTCCGACGGTTCCTGAACCGCGGGTACGGCATCGTCTACGTCGGGCACCATGGCCACGTCGAGACGATCGGAACGCTCGGACAAGCGCCGGGACGCCTCCATCTGGTTACGTCCGAGGACGAGGCCGCCGCGTTGCCCGATCCTCCCGAGGACAAACTTGTCTTCCTGACGCAGACCACGTTGTCGATCGACGAGACGAAGGGCATCGTGGAAATCCTGAAATCGCGCTTTCCGCGCCTCGAGGATCCGCCCTCCTCCGACATTTGCTACGCGACGCAGAACCGTCAGGACGCCGTCAAGGCCCTCGCGGCACGTGCCGACACCATTTTGGTGATCGGATCGGACACGTCGTCGAACTCCCGATCCTTGCGCACGGTGGCTAGGGCCTGCGGGGCCCGCGCGCACCTGATTCCCGGACCGGAAGGCCTCGAGGACGACATGCTGGCGGACGCCCGGGTCGTGGGAGTCACCGCGGGTGCATCGGCGCCCGAGGATGTGGTTCAAGCGGTGGTCGCCGAACTGCGCCTCAGGGGCGCCACCTCCGTGGAGGACTTCATCGTCCTCGAGGAGGATATGCATTTCCGCGTTCCGGCGGGACTCCTCGCACTCGCCGGGCGAACGGGCTGACTCCGGCCGAAATCGCGTGGATTTCGGCCGGAGACCCAAGGGGCGTCAGTCGATCGCGACTTCCTTGCCCGCTTCCGTCGAGGCGAAGATCCCGTCGATGATTTGGGTGACCATCAACGCTTGCTCGCCGGTCGCCGCACCGACCTCGGCGATCGGCAAATCCTCCCGAATCGCCTTCAGGAACATCCGGATCTCCTCACCATGGGTGGAGGCGAGGTTGGGAAGCCAGCCCGCCTTGGTGTCCGTGAGCGTGCCGAACTCCTCCCGGTAGAGCGTGTACTGGCCCGCATTCGCGTCGAGGAACGCACCGGCGCCCGTGCCGAATAGCTGCGTGTCGAAGTGCTCCTGATCGATGTTGGCCACGAACGAACTGGTCAAGTGGAGCGTGCGGCCGTCCTCGAAACGGACCATGGCGACGGCGAAGTCCTCGACGGTGTAGTCCTTGGGCTCCCACTGGCCCCACATGCCCAGAACCCCGCCCCGGCGGGCGATGTGCGCGTCCGCACGTCCCGTCACGGCGACCGGTTTGGGATGGCCCATCAACCACAACGTCATGTCGGTGATGTGGACGCCGATATCGATGAGGGGGCCGCCCCCATTCTTTTCCTTGTTGATGAAAACTCCCCAGGTCGGCACCCCGCGGCGGCGGATGGCGCGGGCCGTGGCATGGTAGACGTCGCCCATCAGGCCAGCCTGAATGGCGCGCTTGAGGGATTGCGCGCCGGGCGAGTAGCGCATGTTGTAGCCGATTTGCAGTTTGTTGCCCGTCTCCTTGGCCGCGGCGATCATCGCCTTCGCCTCGGTGGCGTTCATGGCCATCGGCTTCTCGCACAGCACATGCTTGCCGGCCCGGAGCGCGTCGATGGTGGCTTGCATATGCACCCCGTTGGGAGTGCAAACCGAAACGGCGTCGATCTCCGGCATCGCCAGCAACTTGTGGTAGTCGTCGAGGATGGTGGGGATGCCGAAACGATCCTGGCCGGCCTGCTCCCGGCGCTCGGGCGCGATGTCGGCGATGGCCACGATTTCACATTCGTCGGGAAGGCGCCGATACCCGTTGAAATGGGCTCCCTGGGCGATGCCGCCGAAGCCGATGATGCCGATGCCGATCTTGCCGTCCTTGGTCATGAAAGGTCCGTCCTTGTCGAGGAAATCGAACAGTCCGTTCACCGTCCATGCACGCCGATCCTGCGGACGCAGGAACTTCGACCCGCGGCGACGCACATCCTCTGCATGGAATCGCACGAGGACGTTTGGAGCAGGATCGTGGCGGCATTCGGCG
>JBJTRZ010000540.1:0-4340 GCA_046076415.1 Armatimonadota bacterium | reverse complement strand
ATCTGCTTCACCGATTCGCGGGCGATCGCGCCATGGAGATCGCCGTGATCGAGGAGGCGATGAGCAACTACCATCGTTAATTCTTCGTGATGCCCACGCTCGCGCGTTTCGAGCGCGAGAATCATGATCGGGTTTGGGGCGGGGGAGCGCTGACCGCACCGCACCTCGTGGAACGAATGGCGGATCTGTTTGCGGAGGCGTTCGGCCCCAATGTCGACCTCTCGGGACCAACCCGGGAGCGCGTCGGGTCCACGTGGATGCAGTTCGCAACGCATCTCTACGCCAATTTCTACGTCTACCAATACGCCACCGGAATCGCCGCCGCCCACGCCCTCGCGGAACCGATCGCCGAGGGCGACACCGATGCCCGGGACCGCTACCTCGCGTTCCTCTCGGCCGGAGGATCCGTGTACCCCCTCGACGCGTTGCGCGCCGCCGGAGTCGATATGGAGTCGACCGAACCCGTGGAACGGGCGTTCGCGGTGATGGCGGGGTATGTCGATCGGCTCGCCGAACTGGTCGAGGGCTGACGGTCGCGCCGTCTCGTACCGAATTCCGTGCGGGGCAGGGCGCTGGGAGCGCATCGCGGCGGGAACGCACCGCCGGTCGTGGCGTTGTAGCCGGTGATGCAACGTGTGGTGGTCATCGGCAGTGGATTCGCGGGACTCGCCGCCGCGTGCCATCTCGCGCAGGCGGGGTACGACGTGGTGGTGCTGGAGCGCAACGCGCAGGCCGGCGGTCGGGCGCGCACCTGGGTCCACGAGGGGTACACCTTCGACATGGGGCCGTCGTGGTACTGGATGCCCGACGTGTTCGAGGACTTCTTCGCCCGATTTGGCAAACAGCCCGCGGATTACTACCGGTTGGTGCGCCTCGACCCCTCCTATCGGGTTTGGTTGCCGGACGGTGGGCAGGTGGATGTTCCCGCCGACCGTGCCGGCCAGGATGCCTTGTTCGAGTCGCGGGAGCCGGGATCCGCCGCGCGCCTCCGAACCTTTCTCGCCGAGGCCGCAGACACCTACCGCATCGGTATGGGGGAATTCGTTCGCAAACCCTCCTTGTCGGTGCGGGAATTCCTCGATCCCCGCCTACTGACGCTTGCCCCGAAGCTCGGTATGTTCACGTCGATGCGCGAACGGGTTGCCCGGGTTGTCCGTGACGATGCGCTTCGGCAAATTCTGGAATTTCCGGTGCTCTTCCTCGGGGGCACCGCGCGGCAGATTCCCGCGATGTATTCCTTGATGAACCATGCGGATTTGGTTCAGGGCACGTGGTACCCGATGGGGGGGATGCGGTTGGTGGCCAAGGCCATGATCGCGCTGGCCGGGTCGCTCGGGGTGGATATTCGCACCGGAGCCGAGGTTTCCTCGATTCGCGTGGAGCGTGGGCGGGCCACCGGGGTTGTCGTGGACGGCGAGGATATTGCGGCGGATTGGGTGGTCGCGGCGGGCGACACGCACCACATGGAGCAGTCGTTGTTGGCGCCGGACCACCGCGATCACGACGAGGCTTGGTGGGATCGCAAGGTGCTTTCCCCTTCGTCGCTGCTCGCGTTCGTCGGAGTCGACCGCCGACTTGATCGCCTGGAGCACCACAACCTCTTTTTCGACGAGGGCCTCGATGCCCATGCGGAGACGATTTACGGCAACAAACGCTGGCCGGAACGACCGCTTTTCTACGCCTGTTGCCCGTCCCGCACCGATCCGGCGGTTGCCCCGGAGGGATGCGAAAACCTCTTCCTTTTGGTGCCGCTAGCCGTGGGCCTCGAAGACACCGATGCGGCGCGGGAGCGGGTGCTGTCCACCGTGTTCGATCGGCTCGAGGCGCGGGTGGGTGTTCCGGTGCGACGCCATATCCAAGTGCTGCGAACCTACGCGCACCGGGATTTCGAGGCGGATTACCACGCGTACAAAGGCAATGCCTACGGGCTGGCGAACACCTTGTCGCAGACCGCGATCTTCAAACCGAGGATGCGCTCCCGCAAGGTCGGCAATCTGGTGTACGCCGGTCAGCTGACGGTACCGGGGCCCGGAGTTCCCCCGTCGCTGATTTCAGGCGAACTCGCCGCGGGGATCGTGTTGTCGGAACGGCGCGCCTAAGGGCGCCGGGTCGCGCCAGCCCTCCGCAAGGCGTCCATCTGCTCGAGCAAGTTTCGCACGCGCAGTTCCGCGGCGAGGGCGCGCTCGGCTTCCTGGGACGTTTGGTTGTGCTCGTCCGCGAGCGCCTTGAGGAGCTCCTTGTTTTCCCGCGACAAGCGATCGACGCGGGCTTCGGTGGTGCGAATGCGGACACCCAGCCAGATCGCACCGACGGCCACCAGCAGCACCGCGGCGGCGATTCGCAGCACGGTCCGGCGAAACAAGGCGCGTTGCCATTGGCGCTCCGACGCCGGCAGGTGGTGCTCGAGCCACGTTCGGCCGAACACACGTTCATATATTCGGTTGCGGACGGCGAGGCGCCCGTCCTGCACGCGAACGATGCCGCTGAGGCGCAACGTATCCGCGGCATCTCCGTCCTGCTCCGCCGACACGCGCCCGCGCAGGACCCACTCGTAGAGATCGAGGGTCTTGCGCCGTGGGCCATCGAGCATGCGATTCGCCACGAAATTGAGGTTGGGCTCGGTATCGACCGCGGTGTCGGCGAAGAACAATCGGTCGGCGGTGCGGTCGACGTCCACATGCGTGGGGCGTCCCACCTGTTGCATGGCCGTCTCCCGACACAGGACCTGGGTGAGGTAGGGGTGCCCTCCGGTCCAGTGCAGGATGCGGTCGAGCAGATGACGCCCCCCGTCTCCGAGCCCCTGTGCCAGCGGTTCCGCTTCGAGCGGCGTGAAGTCGGTGGGCTCGATACGCCGACCGATATTGAACGGTGTGGTGCGCGGGTCGCGGATCAGGCTTTCGGGCGTCGTCGAGCCCGCCATGCAAATACCGAGGCGGGCAAGGTGGGGCCGCTCCGCGCGCGCGTTGTGCAGTGCGCGAATTCCCGCGAAGAATTCATCGGTGGGAAAGGGAAGGGATCGCACCGCGTCGATTTCGTCGATCAGCAGGACCAGCGGGCGGGGGTTGTTTTCGACCCAGTTTTCGAGCAGTCGAAAAAGCGCTCGTACGGGGGAAATCGCATCGTTGGATCGAAACGCGTCCTCGGCCGAAGTTTCCTCGTCGATGGAGGCTCCGGCTTGTTCGGCGACTCCCGCGTACCATTGCCGCGGGGTGACGTTCCAGCCGATCGCCGTCAGGTCGACCGTGGCGACGCGGGCTCCTTGGGCGCGCAGGCGGGCGCCGGCGCGGCTCATGAGGCTGGATTTGCCGACTTGGCGGGTGTCGAGCAGGTGGCAGGTGCCACCGCCGGCAAGGGTTTCCAGCAGTTCACGGTCGGCCTGTCGTTCCACGTAGCAGGCCGCGTCCGGCGGCACGTTTCCCCCCGCCACGTAGAAGTCCGGGCGGCACCCGGAGTGGCGCGAGTGCGGATCGGGGGCGGGTTCCATGGGGGATATTCGGGGCGTGGAGGACGCCGCCGGGAGGCTAGTTTCGGCGCGCCTTCCGGACGCTCCTGCGGGGGATGCACGCTTGACTCCGTCGGGGGGGCATGGTATACCAATTGCCGCTTGGCGGCGTAGCTCAGCCGGTTAGAGCGAGGGATTCATAACCCCTAGGTCAAGAGTTCGAGTCTCTTCGCCGCTAGATTCGGCCCGTCGCGGACGCGACGGGCCTTTTCGTTTCATGGGGAGGACTGGGTCCGTGGCGTGGGACGAGGGCCTGTCACGGCTTGTTCCAGCCAAGCGATCGCGTCGGCGTGCGGGTCGTCGTCGGTGCCCGTTCGTTGCTTTTCCAGATAGGCCTGCATTCGCTTGGCAACGTATGTCTCGGCCCATTTCTCCAGGGTTTGCTCCACATCGACACGTCGGCGCGAGGGTGCCATGCGTTTGTTGACCGTCAGGGTCATGTGGTGTCCCACTTCGTGGAAAAGCGTATGGGCCACATGGAGGCGGAGCACCGGCAATCGGCACCGTGCGGGGGCTTTTCCGGCATCCTTGCAGTGGGGATCCAGATAGATCTCGATGTGGTTGCCACGGTGGTCGCGCAGGTATATGCCAAGATTGCGTCCCCGGGGGTCGCGTTCGAAAATGGTCACCGCATCCAAGAGGCGCAGGTGTTCCCTTGGCAGTGCGTCGAAGGCATCGCGCACGGCCGCGCGAACGGTTTCATCGTCGGCGAATTCGCAACCGGCGTCTTCGACTTCCCAGATCAGGCGCATGGTGGCGAATCTCCCGAGGGTAAACGGAACCGGCCCGTGCGCGGTGCGCACGGGCCGGTGGTTGTGCGTGCGCCGGGGTCAGAGAC
>JBJTRZ010000539.1:0-2594 GCA_046076415.1 Armatimonadota bacterium | reverse complement strand
CGAATCGTTCGGGATCCTCTCGATGGGCGTAGCAGCTCATCGAGGGTTCGTCGACCGTGATCTCCGTGCAACCCGCGTCGACGAGCGCCGCGATTTCGTGGGAGACGATGGGGCGCAGCGCTTCCGCCACGTCCCAGCGATCGGTGTAGGGACCTCCGGGGACAATCCTGCCCGACAGCGTGTAGGGGCCCGGCACGCTCGCCTTGAGCACGGGACCCACCGGAGCCAGGCGCCGCAACCGTTGGAACTCCTCCACCACGCCGAGTCCGCGTGGTGCGGTCACGGGGCCGGTGACCGCATGGCGCCCCCGTTGATCGTGCGCCGGCGGACCGAACCGACGGGGAGGGGCGGTCTCGAGCGCGATACCGTCGAGGAATCCGTAGAACGAAAGATTGAAATCGAGACGGGTCTGTTCTCCGTCGGTGACCACATCGAGGCCTGCGGCGACTTGTTCGTGCAGGGCGCACCGAACCGCATCGTCCTGCGCCTCGGCGATGTCATCCGGGCCGAATCGATCGAGGTGGGTGGCGGCGAATTCGAGCCAGCCCGGGAAGGGCCAGGAGCCGATGACGGTGGTACGTAGGGCGCGGACGGGCATGCTTGCCGGTTCTCCGAGGTTTTGCGGATTCCCTGCACGGAAGGCGTGCCGCACATCGGCGCCGAATGAGGAGGCGTGAACACCGCTCGTCGACTGCGCCCCTTCGCCGTGGGATTGGCAATGACACCGATCTGCGCGTTTTGGGCTCAGGATCAACCGGTCGATCGGTTGTTTTCACTCATGGTTCCTCCGGTGGCGCTCGTCATCGTGCTGGCATTCCTGAACCGGATCGTCGCTCGGGTGCGCCCGGCGCTCGCCCTTGCCTCCGGCGAGATCGTGGTGGTTTACGTCATGTTGGCGGTGACGTGCGCGGTCTGTGGCGAATGGATGGACATGATCGTTCCCCAGATGTACGGCTACGCGATCTACGCGGACACCAATCCGCGCTTCGGAGATCGGGTCCTTCCGTATTTGAGCGATTGGTTGTTCTTCCGCGACGGGGCCGTGTTGAAGGAGTTTCGCGAGGGGGGGAAACCCTTTTCGGTCTTCTGGTCGGCATTGCCGCTTTGGTTGCCGAAGATCGGGATGTGGACGCTGTTCCTTTCGCTTCTGGCCGCGTGCATGGGAGCCATCAACCACTTTTTCCGCGATCAATGGGTGGCCGTGGAGAAGTTGTCGTTTCCGCTCGTGCAGATTCCGCTTGCGCTGGCCGACACGGGTGGGCAGGGGAGTCTATGGCGCAGCCGCCTGCTCTGGACGGGGTTCGCGGTGACTTTCGGCATCGATCTGCTCAACGGAGTGTCGTTCCTGTATCCGTCGATACCCAGCATCAATGTCCGTTATCTCGGCGATGCGAACACGTGGTTCGCACAGCCGCCTTGGAACCAGACGGGTTGGACGCCGATCGGATTGTTTCCCTACATCAGCGCGCTCGGGGCCTTCGTTCCCACGGACTTGCTCTTTTCGATGTTGTTCTTCTTCGTCGTGCGCAAGGCTCAGCAGATCATTGCGTTCGTGATTGGAAATGAACAAGGGGTTTTCGGCGGTGGGGGGTTGGTCCCGTCACCGCCCTATTTCAGCGAGCAATCCTGGGGGGCGTTCCTGGGATTGTTCGTCACCAGCCTCTGGCTGGCGCGCCCGCATTGGCGGAGGGTGGGGACGTTGCTTTCAGCCCGGACGGGCGAGGAGGGCCGGGCCGGGAGATCGTACCGCACGGCGTTGGCGATCCTGATTGCATCGGTGTTGGGACTGGGATGTTTCGGCATGTTGGTCGGAATCCCGTTCCCGCTCGTGATCGTGTACCTCGCCTTGTACCTCGCGTTTTCGGTGGCGGTAACCCGACTCCGTGCGCAACTCGGGGCGCCCACCCACGAGATGGCGTTCATGGGGCCGCATCAGTTGTTGCTCGACTGGCATGGATCCGCGGGAATCGATCCCGGGCTGGCGACCCGCGTCATGACAACGTTCCATTTGATGAACCGGATCCATCGCACGCACGCCATGCCCACGCTGATGGAGGGACGTTATCTGGCCGATCGCGTGGGCGTGTCGGTCCAGGCGACGGGATGGGCGTTGGCTGCGGCGGTGGTTTTGGGAGCGGTGGCGGGGCAAATCAGCCATGTGGCGCTCGGATACCGCTGGACACCGGTTTCCTGGGTGAGCTCGGAGGCCGGGGGCGTGATTTCCCAGTTGCAGTCGTCGCCGCGGCCGCCCAATCCCGCGGCACTGTGGGCGGTGGGTGCCGGGGCCATGGTGGTTTGGGCCCTGGACTTCATTCGATTCCGGATTCCCGGGTTCTGGCTCCATCCCGCGGGATATGCGCTCGCGATGAATTTCGGGGTCGACTACTACTGGTTTGGTTTGACCCTGGTCTTGATCGCCAAGGTTTTCCTCCAGCGGTACTGGGGGCTCCGTGGAACGGCTTGGATGCGGGAAGCCGCGATCGGGGTGGTGGTGGGGGAATTTGCCGCGGAGTTCATCTGGGCGATGTACGCCATGCTCAACGACCGCCCGATGACCTACACGATCAGCATCAACGGGAAGATGGCGTGGAATC
>JBJTRZ010000538.1:0-5918 GCA_046076415.1 Armatimonadota bacterium | reverse complement strand
CCGACATCGACGCGTTGGCGCGATTGCGCGCGGCGGGTATCCGGGATGTCTTGGTGCAGCCGGTCGGTGGCGGATTCGCGGGATTGGCTCCGGAACGCGTTCAGGCGGTGGTGGACGCCCTCGAGGGCGGCGGGTTTCGATACGGGATAGGGCTCGATGGGCGCATGCCGACCGCGACCGCCGTGCGGCAGGTCCAGCCGTCGCGCCTCCGGGTTTCCCGGGTCGGCCTCGGCCAGACGGCCCGGTTTGTCGTTCCCGACCTGATATCCGCAAGGTTCGCTCTGGCGCTGCCCACGGGAGAGGTGATCGACGAGGGGGAGGCCGACGTTTTGGAAGGGGCGGCGTACGTGCCTCCACGGACTCCGGTGTCGGAAGCGGTTGCCCTGCTGTATCCCGAGCGATCGATTCCCGCCCTCGGTTCGGCGTTGCCCGACGTTTGGGGTGGTTTCGAGACGTACCGCGACGGGATCGTTTCCGTGCTTTCCCGTGTGCGGTTTGGCGAAGGCCTTCGCTTCTTCGCCGATCCGTTGCCCCGTTCCGTCCAATTGGGGCCCACGACGGCGCCGTGGGTTCCCGTCGGGGATGCGGCTCGGGAGGCGTGGCGGCTGTTTCTGGAGTCCCGGTATCGAACCGTGGGGGAATGGACGTCGGCGTGGCGCCTGCAACGGCCCGATGCGATCACCGCGTTCGCGGAAGCCGGCGACTGGATCCCGATGTGGTTCGACGGTCGTGGCCTGAAATATCTGCTCGATGCGCGCAGCGGGATGCGCGTCGCCGTGGAAACGGAATCGAGCACCTACTGGTCGGACCTTGCCGAATTCAAGAGTCGCTCCTACCGCGACGCCGCCAACCGCATGGCGCTTGCGCTCAAGCGGGGCGTCGCCGATGTGCCCGTCGTCGTGCGATGCAAGGGGACCCTTCCTTGGGGCTGGTCTCCCGACGGAACCGACCGGGTGGATGGGATCGGCCTGGACTGGGACGGCGCGTCGGCGGCACGGCCCGATGGCGCCGTGACTGGGCGGCTCGGCGATGCGGGCTGGTCCCCGAAGCCGGTTTGGTTCCTCTCGACCGGGCTTTCCGAAGTGTCCGGTAGATCGGCGACCGGATTTTCCGGATTGCCTTCGTTGGATCGAGCGGTCGCGCGCCTGGTGGATGGGGGGGATCGTGGGTTTTTCGTCGCCGATGCGCGCGGCTTGGACCCCGCCTCGGAATTGATCGCGTTGCCGGACCAACTCTCGTGGATCGCGGAGGTTGGCCGCAGGATCGAAGCCCAAGGGGTGGCAACGCTGCCGTCGCCGCGGGAAAAGTCCGTGACGTTCCCGTCGGAATCGTCGATGGCGCCGGTCTTGTTGGCGAATGGCGGTTGGTGGCTTCCCGTTCCCCGCAAGTACCGCAGTTACGATTTCGGATCGCTTGGAAAGGCCTATGGATTGTCCGAGGGCGATGCGACGGTGTTCGTGCTGTGGGCGGAAACAACCAAGACGATACGAATTCGCATACCCAAGGTGCTCGAGCAGGCCAAGATCGCCTGGTACCCGCCGGACCGAGGTTCGAGGACCAAGGACCTCTTGACGCTTCGGTTGGAGGAGGAGCCGGTCCGCTTGTACGGGTTTCAGGGAACGTTGCCGATTCCGGTGGACGCCTTCGAAACCGCGTATTCCGAGGCGGTGGGCGCGGTCGGCGCGCTGCGCGCACGGCGCGAGGTCGATGGTGCCCGTCTTCAATTGGAGTTGGTCGCGCTGCGCACCCGATACCAACCCGCGAACACGCAGTCGAGCTACACGATGTTGCAAACCCTGCTGGAAACCAAGGCACGGGTCGAGCAGGTTCTTCGCCCCTACGAGTACCTCTGGTTCGAAGCCGAGGGAGGGATGGAGGTGAGATTCACCCATACCTTCGACTCGACCGAGCCGGTGCGTGGCGCCTCCGGGGGGCGCGTGCTCCGTGTGCGGGAGGAAAGCCTCGCCTCCGCTCCCGCCTCCGCGTCCTATTCGGTCAATGTCAACGCCGCCCAGCCGTACCGACTGTTCGTCGCGGCGGGTATCGGCGACCGATTTCAGATTCGATTGGACGGTAGGACGGTTTCCGACAAGGCGGGAGCGCGCGTCGGTCGGGAATACGCGACCGCGGGATTGGTTTGGTTCGATCAGGGCGAGTTGCGTCTCGAGCGGGGAGAACATGTCATCGAGGTGATCCCCACCGGGGGCATGACCCTGGATGCATTGATGCTTTCCAGCGGCGCCGCCAAGCCCGATGGCGTGGTTCGGCCACCGGTGCTCGCACCAAAGGACGCAAAGTCGCCGTGACGCGATTGTGGAGCGTTGGGGTGGTGGTCGCCGACTTGATTGCGGCCCCCGTCGACACGTTCCCACCCCCCGGCGGATTGCGTTTCCTGCAACGTTTGGACTGGTCGATTGGTGGAAATGCCGCGAATGCGGCGGTTGCCTACGCGCGTCTCGGGGGGACGAGCGAATGCGTTGGACGCGTTGGAGTCGATCCCGAAGGTGATTTGCTCGTCGATCGATTCGAGGCGGCCGGTGTTGGCACCCGCTGGCTGGATCGCGACCCCCGGCGTCCGACCGCCACCACCGTGGTGCTGGTGAACCAAGTCGGCGAACGGAGCTTCCTCCATCGGAAAGGTGGGAACGGTGCTCTCGAGCCCGATGTGCTCGAATCGCTGCCTTTGGCGGATGGCGACTGGATCCTCGTCGCGGGTGTTCCGCTGCTGGAACGATTCGTCGGGCGGGATTTCGCGCGTGCCCTCGGCCAGGCGCGGGAACGTGGTGCCCGGATCTGCATCGACACCGTGGGGCATCCTGGTCCGGAGGACTGGGAGGCGCTGCGCCCCGCGTTGCCCTTGGTCGACTGGTTCGTACCTTCCGAAATCGAGGCCATCGGCTTGGCCGGCGCGCCGGATGTCGAGTCGGCGATGGAAACCTTCCTTGCGGCGGGCGCCGCCAACGTCGCGGTGAAGTTGGCCGGCGCCGGTTGCCGCTGGGCTTCCCGCGACGGCGCTTCCGGGGAATTGCCCGCGGCGCCGGTGATCGTGGCCGACACGCTGGGTGCCGGCGATGCGTGGTGCGCTGGCCTCATCGCGGGACTGGGGGCGGGATGGGCTCCCGTGGACGCGCTCAAAGCCGCCAACGCCGTTGGTGCGGACTCGGTCGCGCATTCCGGTCCTTCGGATGGAATCCGTCCTTTCGAGGACGTCGCGCGTCGCCTCGCGAACGGTGCTTCGTGATAAGATGGGGCATCCCGATTCCAAAGGATCGACCGTCTTGGCCAGCTCGTTTTCCCTCAGTATCGTCACCCCGGAACGTACCGTCCTGGATGGGGACGCGACGTCCCTGCAAGTGATGGCGGCCGAAGGTAGCTTGGGAGTCCTTCCGGGCCACGCCCCGATGCTCGCGCAGCTGGGCGCCGGTGAATGTGTGATTCGCTTGGCTTCCGGCGAGGATCATGTGCTCGCGATCGCGGGCGGATTCGTCGATGTTTCGGCATCGTCGGTCACCGTTCTTGCCGATACCGCCGAGTTCGCCGACGAAATCGACGCGGATCGTGCGGAGGCGGCATTGGGTCGGGCGCGAGAGATGCTGGGCGGTGTGTCCGGCAACGAGCGGGAAGAGGCGTTGGCGGCGATTCGACGAGCGCAAGCGCGACTTCGGGTGGCCCGAAGGTCCTGATCGGACGGGATCCGGCACGAAATTGAACACGAAGATCTGGCGGTTCCTATTCACCCTGGTGCTCGCGGGCATCGCCGGGCTGCTGGGATGGTACGGCGCCGAACGCTTCGTGCTGTACCTGAGCACCGCGCGCATCGAGGGGCTGACCGGTGCTTGGACCGGGCCGGTCTACAAACTGGTGTTCGTCACGTGCGGCATCATCTTCGGCATCGAACTGGGCCGAACGTTTTTCCGACGTATCGAAAGCCAAGGCGACCGACTGGGGCGTATGTCGGCCCGCGACAAACTGGCGCTGGGTACCGGGCTGATGGTCGGATTGGTCCTCTCCGCGGTGCTTTCGCTGCCGGTTCTCATGCTGCTGGGCTCCCAAAAGCCGGCGGCGGTGGCGGTGACCTTGCTGCTGGGGACCATCGTCACCTATTTTTGCATGGCGGCCGCCTTCTCGATGAAGGAAGAGCTGCGCGTCTATTTGCCGCCCGCCCGCGAAGAGGAGATTCCTCCCAAGGAACGATACAAGATCCTCGACACCAATGTCATCATCGACGGGCGCGTGTCCGACATTGTCCGGTGCGGGTTCCTCGACGGAACGATCTATGTTCCGGGCTTCGTGCTCGACGAGTTGCAACATATCGCCGACTCGGCGGATTCCCTCAAACGTGCCCGAGGACGGCGCGGCTTGGACATTCTGAACCAGATGCAGAAGGAATCGCCGCTCGTGGTGCGTTCCTTCGATCGGTTGGCGCCGGGAAACGAAGAGGTCGACGCCCGTCTGGTGCGCCTCACGAAAGCCCTCGACGGCATGCTTGTCACCAACGACTTCAACCTGAATCGCGTGGCCGAACTTCAGGGGGTGCCGGTGCTCAACATCAACGAACTGGCAAATGCCCTCAAACCCGTGGTCTTGCCCGGCGAGGAGATGAAAGTCCTCATCGTCAAGGAAGGGCGGGAGTCGAGCCAAGGTGTCGGGTACCTCGACGATGGCACGATGATCGTGGTCGAGGGCGGACGGCGATTCATCGGGGAGTCGGTGGAAATCGTGGTTTCCTCCTTGCTGCAAACCACGGCCGGGAAAATGATTTTCGCGCAGGTGCGCGGCGATGAAGTGGACGAGGAAGACTATGGCCGGGGTGTACGCCCTTATGCCGGCGGCGGGACGCGGCGACCGGTTCGGGGGGACCGTCGGTAAACTCCTCGAACCGCTTCGCGGGCGCACCGTGCTCGAATGGAGCTTGGACGCGGTCTCTCGGGTCCCGTTCATCGAGGGTGTCGTCCTCATTGCTCCGGCGGACCAGCTGGATGCCTTCGGCGCGATTGCGGCAAATGTCGTTCCCCGCAGCCGACTCCAAGTCGTTGCCGGAGGACAGGATCGGCAATCCTCCGTGGCGAACGGAATGGCTGCGGTTCCCGAAGCGATCGGTTTTTTGGTACACGATGCCGCCCGTCCCTGCGCGTCGCCCGACCTGTTCGACCGCGTTTGGAAGGCTGCGCTTGATGTTGGCGCGGCCACCGCGGCCGTGGAGGTCCACGACACTCTCGTCCGCGCCGTATCCGAAACGTCCGACGGTCCCAGCCGCATCGATGCGTCGGTTCCCCGTGAACGTGTATGGCGTATCGAAACTCCGCAGGGTTTTCGAGCCTCCGTTTTGCGGGATGCCCACGCAAAGGCCGAGCGCGATGGTTTTCGCGGCACCGACGACGCGGGTTTGGTGCGGGCGATGGGGGCGGAAGTTCGCTTGGTTCCCTCGCGTCAGGAGAACCCAAAGGTGACTCGCCCCGAAGATCTGGCCGCAGCCCAACGGTTGCTCGACGAACGTTGCCGGGACGCCAACGAGGATGTTTGGGATTCCGTGCGCATCGGTCACGGCTATGATGTCCATGTCATCGCGCCGCACCGACCATTGTGGTTGGGTGGCGTCGAATTCCCCGATGCGGGCTTTGGGCTGCTGGGGCATTCCGACGCGGACGTCGTGCTGCACGCGCTGTGCGATGCGTTGCTAGGGGCGGTGGGCCTCGGCGACATTGGCCGCCATTTCCCCGACAACGATCCAGCCCACAAAGACCGTGCGAGCATCGATTTTCTGATCAAAACCCGCGCGATCTTGGAAGATGCCGGATGGAGTCCGGTGAATGTCGATGTGACGGTGCTCGCGGAGGTTCCGCGTATTGGTCCGGCCGTGCCGCGCATGCGGGCCGCCATCGCCACCGCCTTGGCGATCGGCGAGGACTATGTTTCCC
>JBJTRZ010000537.1:0-5534 GCA_046076415.1 Armatimonadota bacterium | reverse complement strand
CCGCCTCGTCCGCTTCGGTCTTTGGCGGTTCGGTGGAACGTTGTTCGCGATCCCGGAGGCAGGTGTGGCGCGTAGGGCGCCCGGCCTTGTGCATGCCGCCTGCGCCCCGCCGAAGCAAACTGCCCGGCGGGGCGTTTTTGTCGGATGTCGTGCAACTTGGGTATGGTGCCCGAGGCGACCCCTGCGATACGATCCCCCTGAATGTCCGGTACGTCCGGACTCCGGAGGTTGCGAATGTCCATGACGGCCCGGGCACGCTGGAGTGCCATTTTGTGCGTTTCGCCCGTGGTGGCACTGTGCGCCACCCTCCCCGCCCGCGCCCAAGGGGTGCCCTCGTTCGGCGGGAACGCTCAGCACACGTCGCTGTACGCCCCTGCCGCGCAGCGCCTGGGCGGGATCAAATGGGCGCGGGTGGTCGACGAAAACGTCACGGGCTTCGCGCACTACGGCGCCCCGCTGGTGACCGCGGCGGGCACGGTGGTCGTCGGGGCCAAGGTGGCCGGCAACACGTTCTCGCTCCGGGCCTACGAACTCTCCACGGGCCGCCTGAAGTGGTCGATCCCCACCGGCTGGCTGCCTCCCGCGCACTCGTGGTTTCCCGTCTACAATCCGGTCCTCGCCGCGGGCCCCTCGGGTCCGCGCCTATGGTTTGCCGGCCCGGGAGGACTGATCTGGCATATCGACGATCCGGACTCGGACACGCCCGGCGCCCCGGTTCGACATGCGTTCCAAGGGGATGCCGCCTACGACGCGGATCCCGCCGGATACGCCGGCTCGGTGTTCGTGAACACGCCGCTCACGGCCGGCACCGACGGTTCGGTGTACTTCGGGTACCGGGTCCAGGGCACGGCGCCCGCGCCCGTGGGCACCGGGAGCGGCTTCGTGCGGATCGCGCCTGGCGGCGCGGCAACCGAAGTGAAGGCGGCGACGGCGGCCGGGGACGCGCAGGCGACCCGCGATTCGCACAACAGCGCGCCGGCGCTGTCGGCCGACGGTTCGACCCTCTACGTGGTGGCGAAATCCGGATCGACGGATTACCGCGGCTGGCTGGTGGCGCTCGACGCCAACACGCTGGCTCCCAAGGGACGGGTATTCCTCACCGACCCGCGCAACGGCAACGGTGCGGGCATCCTCGAGGAAAGCACTTCGTCGCCAACCGTGGCTCCCGACGGCGACGTCTACCTGGGCATCTTCGCGAATCCGTGGGACGGCTCGCGCGGGTTCCTGCGGAGGTTCTCGGCGGATCTCTCCGTGTCGAAAACGACCGGGGGCTTCGGATGGGACTACACGCCGGCCATCGTTCCCGCGAGCATGGTTCCCTCCTACAAGGGGGCTTCGCCGTACCTGATTTTCGCGAAATACAACAACTACGCGTTGAACCCCGATGGAGATGGGGTGAACCGCATCGCGTTGCTCGATCCCAACGCGACGCAGGTCGATGCCCATCCGGGAAATGGTGGCCTGGTGCAGATGCGCGAGGTGTTGTCGGTGATTTCTCCGACGCCGGATCCGGAGCACTTCTCGGATTCGTACCCGCACGCGGCCCGCGAGTGGTGCATCAACGCGGCCGCGGTGAATCCCGCCACGAACAGTGTCTTCGTGCCGTGCGAGGATGGTCGATTTTACCGGTGGGATTTGGCGACGAACGCGTTGTCGGAGACGGTGTCGTTGAACCCGGGAATCGGGCAGCCGTACGTGCCGACGGTGGTGGCTACGGACGGAACCCTGGTGACGATGAACGGGGGCAATGTCTTCGCGATCGGGGAGGATCCGGGGGTTCGGATCGAGTTGTCGTCGTCGCGGGGCGATCTGCGCACCGTTTTGGCGGGCGACGCATTGACGTTCACGGCCAGCGTTGCCGGCGGCGCATCGACTCCGACGGGCACGGTGCGATTCACGGCGGCGACGTTCCGCGGTGAGGACCGTGAGGAAACGGTGCTCGGCGAGGTTGCGCTGGACCGTACCGGGACCGCCGCCCTGTCGACGACGCGCCTGGTGAGCGGCGGACTGTATCTGGGCGGCCACTTCATTACGGCGACCTATTCCGGCGATGCGAGCCATCCGGCGGCGACCACGACACGCTTCCAACGCGTCCACGGATACGCGGCCGTCGCCACCGTCTCCGCCGACAAAACCACGGTTCAACCCGGCGAGTCGGTACGGATTCGATTCCGTATCTCCGGCCGGGGACCCGTTCCGCCCTCCGGACAGGTGGCGCTGAAAATGGGTGATCGGGTGTTCCAGCAAAAGCCGGTCGGACCCGATGGCGCACTCGATTTCGATATCGTGCCGCCACTGTCCGGCACGAATGTGACCGTCGAATCGTCGGGGGATACCCTCTACGCCATGGCCTCGGCGTCGATTGCGATCGACGTCCGGCGTAACCGGACCACCCGAGTCGATGTCGTCGCAACACCGACGGTCGTGCCATTCCAAACGGCCGGCGCCGTGACGGCAACGGTGGTTCCGGTCATCGACGAGACCCCGACCGGTTCCATCCAATTCCGCGAGGGAAGTACCAACCTGGGCCCCGCAGTCCCGCTGGTGGGCGGCAAGGCCACGCTGCGGTTGCCCGTGCTCGCGCCGGGACCGCACCGCATCGGAGCGACCTTCCAACCCACGGGGGACTGGTTGGCTTCCATCGGATTCACGGATCTGCTCGTGGCCCAGGATGGCGTTCCTCCGACCGCTCCGACCGGCTTGGTCGCTCGCACCGGTAAGTTGGCGCGCCGTATCGACCTGACCTGGAAAGCCTCGACCGACAATGTCGGGGTGGTGGCATACGACGTGCTCGCAAGCCCGGTCCGCGACGGAAAATACGTTCGCGTCGGCACCACGTCCGCCACCCGGTTCAGCGACAGCCTTCCCGGGCCCGCCATGGTGCGCTGGTACCGCATCGTGGCCCGCGATGCGGCCGGCAATAGTTCCGCGCCTTCGGACAAAGCGTTCGGCATTTCGCGGTGACGGTTTCCCGCCGGGCGATCGCCACCTTCGCCGCGGGGGTGGCGCTCCTGCCCGCGTGGGGACAAGGCCGGGAAGGCGGCGTGACCGACTCGGTGATCCGGTACGCGGACGAGGCGCGGTGCACCGACACGGTCACGCGGGTCGCACGTTCCGGCGAACGTTTGCGGTGGGAGCCGGTGCGGGGGAGGCTCGATGCCGTCCTCGCGCGACTCGACGTGCCGACATGGTCGCAGGTGTTGGTGTTCTCGAAGACCAGCTCGCAACGCGATCATGTCGGTCCGGCCAGCCCGCGCGCCATCTACTTCAACGACTCCGTGGCGGTCGCTTGGATTCCCGGGGCTCCCGAGATCGAGATCCTGTCGGTGGACGCGCGACAAGGGGCGCGATTCCACGCGGTCGACCAGGACCCCGAAGCCGATGGTGTGCCCGCGCGCCGGTCCGCCTGCCTGCGCTGCCACGACGGACAAAAAACGCGGAGGGTTCCAGGCCTGTTGCTGCAATCCGTCGCGACCGCCCCCGACGGCACGGTCCGCTCCGAACATTTTGATTTCGTGAACGGGCATGCCGCGCCAATGCCCACCCGCTGGGGAGGTTGGTACGTGACGGGTCGCGGGGGAGGAGACCGGCACCGGGGCAACCGTCCCGGTCGAGCCCCGGACGAGGAGGGCACCATCCTGAACGATCTTTCGGACCGGCTCGAGGGTTCGCGGTACCTAGAGCGCGGGTCGGACATGGTCGCCTTGATGGTCCTGCAGCATCAGGTCGGGGTGCTCAATCAAACCATTCGCGCCGGCTGGGACGCGCGGGTCGACGCGGCGCTGTTGGCGCGCGGCGAAATCGACCGCACCGAACGGAAGCGACGTCTCGAACGTTCCGCGACGGAACTCGCCGACCAACTCACCCTCGAAAATCAAGCGCCCTTGCAATCCCCTGTTGTCGGGTCCGGCCGATTCGCCGCGGATTATGTTCGTGCGGGACGCACGGATCAACGGGGGCGCGGGTTCCGCGAACTCGATCTGCGTCGTGGTTTGTACCGCTGGGGATTCAGCCCGCTGGTCCATGCGCCCGCGATGCGCGCGCTGCCGGAGGATTTGCTCGACGCACTGGGGCACCGCATTCGCCGAAATCTGGCGCGACGCTCCCCGAACCAGGCACGAGCGGTGCGGGAAATCCTCTCCGACACCGAGCCTGCACTGGCACGCAGGTGGTTTGGCGCGTCCGCGCAGCCGGGTGTGCAACGGCGCACACCCCTGTGAGGTATCCCACTGGGGTGTGAGCTACCCCGCATTCCGGCGGGGTTGGTCCGGGCATAGCATGGGGTGTCGGTCGACGGACGGTCGATCGAGGAAGACGAGGACATGACCATGCAACGCAACATCCATCGCATCGGATTGGTGGTTCCGAGCTCGAACACGACCATGGAGATCGAGATCCCGGAATTGCTCGCCCGCCAAGCGCAAGGCGGCCGACACGGATTCACCACCCACTCGGCCCGGCTCCGACTCACCCAAGTGACTCCCGAAGCCCTCCGTGCCATGAACGCGTCCGCCGAGGATGCGGTCGATGCGCTCTGCGATGCGCAAGTGGATTCCGTGTTGTATGCCTGCCTCGTCGCGGTGATGGTGGAAGGCTTCGAAGGAGTACGGGAAACAGGCATTCGCCTCTCGAGCCGCGCGGCGGCCGTCGCCACCGGCCAGCCGTCGGTGATCACCAGCGCCGGGGCCCTGATACAAGGCCTCAACCGGATCTCGGCTCGCAGGATCAATCTGATCGCTCCCTACCGCAAGCCCCTCACTGAAAAAGTGTGTTCGACCTTGTCCGAAGCGGGAATCGAGGTGCTTCGCTCCCACTCGTTGGAAGTGGTCGACAATGTCGCCGTGGGGCGCCTCGATCAGGATGCCTTGATGCGCATCGCGCTGGACATGGACCATTCCGGCGCGGACGCCCTGGTGCTCTCCGCGTGCGTCCAAATGCCATCCCTCGAGGTCGTGGAGGCCGTTGAACGGCGGATCGGCATTCCCGTGATCACCGCCGCCACCGCCAGTGTCCGCATCCTCCTCGATCGGCTCGGTATCGCGCCCCGCATCGCCGGGGCGGGGCGACTCCTGCGTTCGGATTCCGTCGGCTCGTTCGCCGCGGCCACCCCCGATGCGGTGCGGATCGCATTGCGGTGAAACCGTGGGTTTGACTTTTGCCTTCGAGGCGCCTACGCTGGACCAAGACCGAACCCTGTCGACGGTCGAATTCCGCTTACGGAGCTTCCCGATGCGAACCTGGATTTCCAACTTTTCGTCCCTGGCCGCACTCGCGGCGGCCGCCACGGTCGGCGCTCCGGCCCACGCCCAGACGGTGCTTTGGCGCGACGATTTCAACGGCACGAGCCTCGATGCCACGAAGTGGAACCTCGGCACATGGCGGCTCGGGCGGACACAGCTGGGCAACAGCCCGGTGGTCGGCGGGGGCATCGCGCGCCTGACGTTCGACACCTACGGATTCAAGGGCACTGAAATCTGGAGCAAGGGTTTGGTGTCGCGTGGCAACGGGCTGGAGATCGCGGCGCGCGTGCGCGG
>JBJTRZ010000536.1:0-3658 GCA_046076415.1 Armatimonadota bacterium | reverse complement strand
TCGGGATTGGTGTCGGCGCGCACGAGGATGACACGCTTGCCTTCCCCGCCTTTGCCCAGTTCGGCCGCGCGATCCGCGGAGAAGACGGCGATGCCGGTGGCGGCGCCGGGACCGGCCGGGAGTCCTTTGGCGACGACCTTGTATTTCGCGCCGGCCGGGATGACCGGAAGCAGGCACTGGGTCAGGAGGTTCGGTTCGACGCGTGCGATCGCCTCTTCCTTGGAGATGAGGCCTTCCTTGACATGGTCGACCGCTATTTTGATCGCCGCGGGGCCCGTGCGTTTGCCGGACCGGCACTGGAGGATGAAGAACTTGCCGTGTTCGATGGTGAACTCGATGTCCTGCATGTCGCGGTAGTGGCGCTCGAGCACCGAGCAGGTCTCTTCGAACTGCTTGTAGATCGCGGGGTTCTGATCGCGCAGTTGGGAGATCGGCATGGGAGTGCGAACCCCCGCGACGACATCCTCGCCTTGCGCGTTCATGAGGTATTCGCCGAAGATCACATTCTCGCCGGTGGAGGCGTTTCTGGTGAAGGCGACTCCGGTGCCGCAATCGTCGCCGCGATTGCCGAAGACCATGGCCTGGACATTGACCGCGGTTCCGATGGCATCGTCGATCTTTTCCTTGCGGCGATAAATGATCGCGCGCTCGTTGTTCCAGGAGCGGAACACCGCGGTGACGGCGGCTTCGAGTTGAACGAAGGGATCCTGCGGGAAGCTGGCGCCGGTTTGCTTGACCACGTGGGCCTTGTATCGCTCGCACAGGAGCTTCAGGCTTTCGGCGGGAACCTGGAGGTCCTCCTTGACGCCGATTTCCGCTTTGAGGTCGTAGAACATGTGCTCGAAGTCGTGCTTCGTGATGTGGGCGTACTGATCCGAGTAGGCCACGTCGGAGAGCATCATGATGAAGCGGCGGTACGAGTCGTACACGAAGCGCGGGTCGGCGACCTGCACGAGCGCGTCCACGATGGCATCGTTGAGGCCCAGATTGAGGACCGTGTCCATCATGCCAGGCATGGAGAATTTGGCTCCCGAGCGCACGGAGAGCAGCAGGGGATTGGCCGGGTCGCCGAACGACTTGCCGAGCTGCGTCTCGACATCGGCGAGCGCCGCCTTCATTTCGTCCATGAGCCCCGCCGGAAGCTGTCGTCCCGACGCGTAGTAGTCGGTGCAGACTTCGGTGGTGATCGTGAAGCCGGGCGGAACGGGCAGCCCGATGTTCGTCATCTCGGCGAGGTTCGCACCTTTTCCACCGAGGAGGTCGCGCAGGCTCCGGTCGCCATCGCGAAAGAGCCAGACGCGCTTCTGAGTTGCCATGCTAGGTTCTCCAGGAGGGATGTCCGGGGGGGCGCGGACGATGCCGCCGGCGACCCTCGCCCGGATCCGATTCAGTGCCAATCGGAATCGTGGGACCCGATGGCAAACCTTCGCATGATACCGCGCTGGACAGGGCAATGGCAACGAGGCCGCGGACGCGATCGGGCGACAAAAAGAAAGCGGCGCCGGATCACCGGCGCCGCAGAGCGGTTGTGGAAAGGGAAACAGGAAACATGCGACCGCGTCTCCGCGATCACGGTTTTATTATAGGACCGACGCACCAAAATGCTCAGGGGGTGGCAACGTATTTGGCGCCTTTTTTTTTCGTGGCTATACTCGGACCATGAGCGACGCAACTTCCATCGAAGCGCTTCTCACCGAGGAACGCCGCTTCGAGCCCTCCGCCGCCTTCACGGCGGCGGCGAACCTGTCCGACCCGGATATTCACGCGCGGGCCGCCGAGGATCCGGAGCGATTCTGGGAGAAACGGGCCCGGGATCTCGAATGGATCGAGCCGTGGGATACGGTTTGCGAATGGAATCCGCCCCATGCGAAGTGGTTCCTTGGCGGCAAGCTCAATCTTTCCGCGAACTGTCTCGACCGTCAACGAGCTGGATCGCGCCGTCATAAGGCGGCGATCCTGTTCGAGGGGGAACCGGGCGATCGCCGCGTGATCACCTACGACCAACTCTGGCGCGACACGAACCGATTCGCCGGCGTCCTTCGCGGGCTCGGGGTGGGCAAGGGAGATCGGGTGACCATCTACCTGCCGATGATCCCCGAAGCGGCCATAGCCATGCTCGCCTGCGCCCGGATCGGCGCCGTTCATTCCGTGGTGTTCGGCGGGTTTTCCGCCGACAGCCTGCGCGAGCGCATCAACGACTCGGGTTCGAAGGTGGTCGTCACGGCGGACGGCGGATGGCGCCGTGGTTCGATTGTCGCGTTGAAGGCGGCCACCGACGCAGCGCTCGAGGGGGGAGCCTGTCCCACGGTGACCGACGTGGTGGTCTGTCGGCGGACCGGCAACGAAATAGCCATGCTCCCCGGACGCGACCACGACTGGGAGGAATTGGCCTCTGCCGCTCCCGCCTTCATCGAACCGGAACCGATGGATTCCGAAGATCCGCTCTTCATCCTCTACACGTCGGGTTCGACCGGAAAACCCAAGGGAATCCTCCACACCTCCGGGGGGTACCTTGTCCAAGCCCATGCCACGATGCGGTGGACGTTCGACATCAAGGACGAGGACGTTTATTGGTGCACCGCGGATGTGGGATGGGTCACGGGGCACAGCTATGTGGTCTACGGGCCCCTTGCCGCCGGCGCAACCGTCCTGATGTACGAAGGGGCGCCCGACCAACCGGCACGCGATCGATTCTGGGAAATCATCGAGCGCTACGGCGTCACCGTCTTCTACACCGCTCCCACCGCCATTCGCGCGTTCATGAAATGGGGGACCGAGCATTTGGAACGGCACGACCTGTCGTCGCTGCGCCTGCTTGGTTCGGTCGGGGAGCCGATCAATCCCGAGGCTTGGATCTGGTACCACGAGCACGTGGGGGGAGGACGTTGCCCGATCGTCGATACGTGGTGGCAGACGGAAACCGGCGCGCACATGATCACGCCCCTTCCCGGCATCGTCGCCACCAAGCCGGGCTCGGCCACCCTGCCGTTTCCCGGCATCGCCATGGATGTGGTCGACGAAAACGGCGAATCCGTTCCGCCCGGTGGGGGCGGGTTCCTCGTCATCCGCAAGCCCTGGCCGTCGATGCTGCGCACCCTTTGGGGCGACGATGATCGGTACCGCAAGGTGTATTGGTCGAAGTTCGGGGACAAACACCTCTACTTCGCCGGAGATGGAGCGCGTCGCGACGACGACGGCTATTTCTGGCTCCTCGGACGGGTCGACGACATCATGCTCGTCGCCGGGCACAACATCTCCACCATGGAGGTCGAATCGGCGCTCGTGGATCATCCGGCCGTGGCGGAATCCGCGGTGATCGGTCGCACCCACGACGTGAAGGGCCAGGCGATCGCGGCGTTCGTGAGCCTCAAGGAGGGGCACGCGAGCACGCCGGAGCTTGCCAAGGAACTCAAGGACCACGTCGGCCGCAAGCTTGGGCCGATTTGTCGCCCCGACGACATCTTGTTCACGGCCGAATTGCCCAAGACACGCTCCGGAAAGATTATGCGCCGCCTGCTCCGCGACATCGCGGAGGGCCGTGCCATGGGGGATACTTCCACCCTCGCCGATCCTGGTGTCGTGGCGGGTTTGAAGGATCGGTACGAGACGCAGGAAGGCTGACGCGGGTCGGGTGGATGCTCGAAGCCCCCGCTGGTCG
>JBJTRZ010000535.1:0-2237 GCA_046076415.1 Armatimonadota bacterium | reverse complement strand
GGACTGCAGGGAGCAGGCCACGCCCGGGCGCTAGCCGAAGTGTGCGCCGCGTGCGCATTGGCCGGGGAAATCTCCATCATCGGCGCGCTCGCGGCAGGCGACTTCAGCCGCGCGCACCAACGATTGGCACGGGGCCGAACGGCGCCGCAGCCCGAAAGCCCGAATGCCGCCGGCCACTAACGTCGATCCCACCGGATGGCGCCGTTGGGCGACCTATCAGCGGGAACGGTTTCCCCTCGCTGCCCATGTTCCGTTGGTGGCCGCCTTCTCCTTTTCCGCAGTCAGCTTCGCGGCGCGCCTGCGGGGTGCGCCGATCCCCCCTTGGCCCCATATCCTTACCGCGTTCGCCACCGCCCACGGTGCCGACGATCAGGTTGGGCAAGGTCACGCTCACATACAGGTCCTGGGTGTTTCCCTCCGGGGCGGCCACGGTTTCGAACCGCGTAACCCCGACGGCCGACTCGGCCACGCAGGCCGCATCCTGCCCGCAGGCGATGTACAGCGCCGCCAATCCGTTGGCGTAGTGTCCCTGCACGCCGAGCGTTCCGCTCATCACTCCACCCAGCGCGGACATGCGCCAGTACGCCTCCATGTCCGCCGCGGTCGTGTGCAATCGTTTCCGAATCAGGTCGCCGGGAATGCGCGCCTCGGCGGCCACCTTCTTGCCCCGCACCGAAAGGAACGATCGGGCGGACGCTTTTTTGTCGCCCGATAGATTGGCTTCGACGAATTGGTGGCGCGGTTTGACCGGACTATTCCGCGCGACATGATCGCAAATGGCTTCCGTGGCGATGGTGACCATGTTCTGGCCGGCGGCATCTCCGGTGGTGTACTCGAATTCGAGGTAGACATGGTTCCCCTCGACCGTCACCTTCATGTCATCGAGGCGGCCGTGCCGGGTGGTGGCCTCCGCGCAGGCGCGAAAGGCGTCGAGTTCCGATGTTGCCCAGAGGACGAAGCGTCCGGCCTCCTCGAGGTTTTGGAAGGCGAACCCCGGGGTGCGGCTGACCCCCTCCGCGAGCAGGGCCGCGGTGCACCCGCCGGCCTCGGTGAGCAACAAGGCACCCCGGTGGTAGGACGCGACGAGCGCCGCCTCCGTGGTGGCCATGGGAAGCACGTACTCCCCGTGGGCGAAGAGGCCGTTGACGCGTATGGGGCCCGCGATGCCCAGCGGCATTCGGACCACGCCCGCGAAGTTTTCTATATGATTCGCGTACGCCTGCGCTTGGGCAACGACATCGGGCCCGCACAATAACCCTTTGAGCTCCGGCGTGGCGTTCGCGCCGGGCAAGGTCCAAACATGTTCGATGGTCCGTTCCCCGATGGTGGGCACCGCCGGGAGCCGGGAAACCTTCGGTCCTCCGCGGGGACGCAATCGCGACAACACGGCTTCCTGGCCGTCCGCCGCCAACAAATTTCGCAGGTACGCGGCGATGGAGCGGGCGTTGGCGGACATGATTGGGCGATAGTGTAACGCATCGTGCATTGCTGGAACGTCCCCGACGCGGCCGATTTCGAGGTCCGCCGCCCCGGACTTGGGAGGGGCGACGGTGAGGCCTGTGACCCGTGCGCGGGGACCACCACGGGCGGCGGACTCGCGGCCGCGGTTGGTCGCGCATGACGGCCCGTGCGGCCGCGGTCGCCATCGGGATTGGATTGGCGGGCATCGTGGCCACCGCCGCCGCCGTGCGCAACACGGAACTGGTGACCGGCCAGTACATCAGCACCGGGGTCCCTCCGCTCCCCGCTTTCGGCCTGCTGCTCCTGCTCGTACCGGCAAGGGCATTGGCGTTGCGCTTCGCTCCCAGGCTTGCCCTGTCCCGCGCGCAGATCCTGCTGGCGTACGCGATGGCCACCGTCGGCGTGGTGCTCTCCGGCCTCTACCATGTCCGCGGGCTGCTGCCGAATTTGGTGGCCGCCACCTACTGGGGGCGGCCGGGCAGTCCGTCCGCCGGCTGACTGGCCGGTCTCGACCGATTCCTGCCGGCGTGGTGGGCGCCCCATGACCTACCGGCCATCGTCCGCTACTACGAGGGGGGCGGCGATCGATCGATTCCGTGGAACGTGTGGATCGTACCGCTGCTCGCCTGGACCCTGTTCACGATGGCCCTGTTCGTGGGCATCTTCAGCGCCGTTTCGCTGCTGCGAAAGCCATGGACGCAGGACGAGCGGTTGGCGTTTCCCCTGCTCGCGCTCCCGCTCTCGCTTGCGGACCCGGGCACGGTTCGCACGGGAGG
>JBJTRZ010000534.1:0-4377 GCA_046076415.1 Armatimonadota bacterium | reverse complement strand
CTGAATGGCTCACACCAAGTGTGCATCGTTTAGGGCGTGGACTACCAGGGTATCTAATCCTGTTTGCTACCCACGCTTTCGCGCCTCAGCGTCAGTTAATGCCCAGTAAGCTGCCTTCGCCATGGGTGTTCCTCCTGATATCTACGCATTTCACCGCTACACCAGGAATTCCGCTTCCCCCTTCCGGACTCAAGTCCGACAGTATCCAAGGCAATGTTCACGTTGAGCGCTGAACCTTTCACCCCGGACTTGAAGGACCGCCTATGCGCGCTTTACGCCCAGTAACTTCGGACAACGCTCGCCCCCTACGTATTACCGCGGCTGCTGGCACGTAGTTAGCCGGGGCTTATTCAAGAGGTACCGTCAAAATTCTTCCCTCTTAAAAGGAGTTTACGATCCGAGGACCTTCATCCTCCACGCGACGTCGCTGCGTCAGGGTTTCCCCCATTGCGCAAGATTCCTAATTGCTGCCCCCCGTAGGAGTCTGGGCCGTATCTCAGTCCCAATCCGGCTGATCGTCCTCTCAGACCAGCTACCCGTCGTCGGCTTGGTGGGCCGTTACCCCACCAACTACCTGATAGGCCGCAAGCCCATCCCGAAGCGACCCGAAGGCCTTTGGACGTCGAAACATGCGATCCGACGGCCACATGCGGTATTAGCAGACCTTTCGGACTGTTATCCCCCACTTCGGGGCAGGTTGCTTACGTGTTACGCGACCGTTCGCCACTAGGGGCCGAAACCCCCCGTTCGACTTGCATTTTTTAGGCACGCCGCAAGCGTTCGTCCTGAGCCAGGATCAAACTCTCCGAATAAAATCGGTGCTCGGGGAAAACACTCGGACGAAACCAAGCATCCCCCCAAAGAGCGATCCAAAACCCGAAACCACCAACACGAAGCCGGCGGAAACGGGAACGTTCCGGCACGTGGCCGGAACAAATGAAGTTACCGGGAACCTCCACCAGACGTTGGCGCTCAAGAAACGCCGATACAAACGACTGTGGACGCACACCCTGTTCAGTTGGAAAATTGCTCCGAGAAAACCACGAACACAACGTCCGCGATCTCCGCGACCGACCGACTTGGCGGAAGGCGCGAGGACAATACTACGGCCAACAAAACAGACTGTCAAGGGATGTGAAGAAAAAAACAAGCGGGGCACGACTGCGCCCCGCTCATCGATGCGACCGATCCCTCAAGGAATGGGCCGACCCCCACCCGGAGCCCCGGGGAACCCGCCCGGTCCACCAAAGCCACCGCCGCGCATCATGCCGCTGAAAAAGTCTCGTCGCTGTTCCGGGCTCATGGACTGCATCATCTCCCCCATCGAGCGGAAGAGTTGCTGCATCGCCTGACCCCGTTGCTCGGGGTTCATGTTCATCAGGGACTTCATTCCCTGGACCATTGAATCCACCGTGCCCTCGGTGCGCGCGTCCCCGTCTCCGGTTTCCGCCGACCGCCCCGCTCGCGCGGAGGGGTTCGCCAAGAGGTAGACCGGGCGCAGTCCGAGGGTGGAGACGACCGGTTCCGCCTTGGCGTTCTCGAAGCGCTGCCCCAACACCTCGACCATTCCCTCCTTGGAGACTCCGACATTTCCGAAGAGGCGGGCTTGTGCCAGGAGAAACTCAAGCACATCGTCGGGTCGGTAGGACTTCCCCTTGGGGGCTGGGAGCATCACTTTCGCCCAAACAGTTCCCTTGGGCAGTTCCTTGACCAAGGCGTCGAGCTGATCCTCGATGTTGTCCTTCGTGGTCGGGGATCCGGGCAACGACGCCTGGGCCCGCGCCAGCGAAGAGTCGGCCATGACCGCGGCGCCCAGATCCTTCGACATCCGTTGCAAAACCGATTCCAGGGGCCTCGGCAGCGGTGCGTTGCGGCGCCCTCCGGCCGGCGCGCCCTCGCTCCCCTGCATCCCGGCCGCGAGGCACGGGTGCACTCCGGCAATGCACCAGGCCGTCAGAGCCACCCCCACCCACACTTGTCTCGACATGGTCGCCTCCTGCGCGAGCCGTCACTCGGCCGACGTTTCAGATGGCGGAATTATACCCATTCCGGGCCATCACCCCGCGATCGGTGCTCCCATCGATTCCGCGAGGACGTCGCGGAAGCAACGGAGCTCGCGTCGCGCCACCGCGTGCGAATCCACGATCATACCGATCGGCCGCGATAGTCCGGGGCCATCCAGTTCGATCGTGATCAATTCCCCGGAGGCGACCTCGCGGCGTACGGCCGGTTCCGGAAGGACCGCGTAATGGCTGCCGAGATGCACCAGTTGCTTCATTGTTTCCACATTGTCGTAGCCTGCCGCGGCAATGGATTCGACTCCCAATGATTCGAGCCATCGATCGACGAGGGCGCGCGTGGGAACGGCGGGATCGAACACCGCCGCGGTGAGCCCATCGAGAACGCTGGGAGACCACGGCCCCCCGGACGCCAGCGGATGGCGGGGGCCAACGACCACCACCATCGGCTCGTCGGCGAAACGCCAAACCACCACCCCGGTGCGCTCGCGCGGACAAGCGACCACGCCGCAGTCGACCGCGCCGATCGCAAGCGCGTCGTAAATGCGATCCGTGCGCAGGTACTCGATGTGCAGCCGGACGCGCGGATATTCTTCGAGGAAACGGGCGGTGGCGGTAGTCAGGGAATGCAGGCCCAACGAATAGACGGTGGCCACCCGCAACAGCCCCGCCGGTTGTCCCGGCACGACCGCATCGAGCTCGATCTCGAGGCGATCGGCACGGGCAAGTATGTCTCGGGACGCATCGAGCACCGTGCGCCCGGCCTCCGTCGGGTGGAGCTCCCGCCGCCCCTTCGCCCGATCGAGGAGCACCACTCCCAGCTCCGCCTCCAAGGTGCGAATACGCTGGGAAACCGCCGACTGCGTGATGCAGCGTCGCTGGGCGGTCCGGGAGAACGAACCCGAGTCGCACAGGTCCACGAACGTACGTAGGGCTTCGAGTTCCATGTCGCATCCACCGCCGGAACCGGCGAACTTCCGAACCTATCAGAATTGCTTATTGGAAATATCACATTTTTCCGTTTTACTTCCACCGTTGGTTTCGGCTACCATCAGGGGCGCAAATCAATCGCAATGCGGCGCCGCTGGCGGCGACCGGAGGTTTGAATGTCCACGTCGACCTTGGAGAAGGGCCAACCGGGTAGTCGGGCGCTCTTCCGCGACCGTTACCTGTTGCACAAGTTGCATAGTCTTTCGGGCATCGTGCAGATCGGACTGTTCCTGATCTTCCACTTGACGGCGAACTCGTACAGCCTGCGTGGCGAAAACGAATTCAACACGGCGGTGCGTGCAATCGGCTACGCCCCGTTCGTGGTGCTCCTCGAAATCGGAGTGATCGGCATACCGATCCTGTTCCACGCCATTTACGGCCTGATGATCGTGGCCGAAATGCCCGGCCCCGGCGGAAACGTTTCGCACTACGGTTACGGCCGGAACTGGCTCTACGTTTTGCAACGGTGGACCGGTGTCTTGGCGGTGGTCTACATCGCGTACCACGTCTGGGACACGACCGTGCTCAAGTACGTCCTCGAACGGACGCTCCACGGCTCCGGGGGCAAGGAACTGGGGTTCCAGTCGATCAGCTATCGCGCCATGGCGTGGCGGTTCGCGGACCCTGCCTACCTCGCGTTCTACGTGGTGGGAATCGCCTCCGCATGCCTCCATCTCGGGAATGGCCTCTTCAATTTCTGCGTTCGCTGGGGCATCGCGATCGGCAAGGAAGCGCAACGCGTGTGCGCGTTCCTGGGATGGGGTCTCGGCGCCGGGCTCACGCTTCTCGGAATCCTGGTTGCCGGCAACTTCGCGGTCAAGGGTCAAGCGGACCGCAAGGCGAACCCGGACCGCGCCGCGTTCGTGCGCAGCCTCGCCGGCATCGACCAACCCACCGCGGGAACGGAACAAGGAGAATAGGATGGCAGCACCCACCAAAACCCGCGCCATCGTCGTTGGCGGAGGCCTCGCCGGGTTGATGACCGCGGTGAAGATCGCCGAGGCCGGCGGAACCGTCGACCTCTTCAGCCTCGTCCCGGTCAAGCGCAGCCACAGTGTTTGCGCCCAAGGCGGCATCAACGGCGCGGTCAACACCAAGGGCGAAGGCGACTCGCCGGCCATCCACCTCGACGACACCTGCTACGGCGGAGACTTCCTCGCCAATCAAACGTTGATCAAGCGCATGTGCGACGCGGCACCCGGGATCATCAACCTGCTCGACCGCATGGGCGTCATGTTCAACCGAACCCCGGAAGGCTTGCTCGATTTCCGACGCTTCGGGGGAACGTTGCACCACCGAACGGCCTACGCGGGTGCAACGACGGGGCAGCAACTCCTGTACGCCCTCGACGAGCAGGCGCGGCGCTGGG
>JBJTRZ010000533.1:0-3916 GCA_046076415.1 Armatimonadota bacterium | reverse complement strand
GTGAGAAAGTGGCGTTCCAGACGGGCCGAGAGCACCGGCCGACCGTCGTCGTCGGTGCGCCCAGGGCCCCGCCCGGTGGTGAGTGCGCCGGCGTAGTGGAACGGTCCGTAGTCGCCCTCCGCCATCGCGCCGCTGTCGACGCGGAGTCCCACCGATTGGCCGGCGAGGGTTTCGAACGGCTGGAGGGTTGTGTCGTAAACGGCGGCGAGGCCGAAGGGGAGGACAAACTGGCCGGCTCGAATCGTCGCGCTGGCGCCGGGAAAGAGCAATTTGTAGAACGCGTATGCTTCCGAGAGGCGCACATGATCCGGGCGATCGGCTCGGGAAGTGCTCGGATCTCCCACCCATTGCAAACGGAATCCCCCTCGCTCGTCGCCATCGCGGGGATTGGCGACGATGCCATCGACGGTGACGCGTCCCGCGGGAACATAGAGTCCGCGGGGCGCCTCGCCGACCGGGCGGCTGCGTAGGTCGAGTACCGCCTCGGCCAAAACCGTGCGCGGGCGCGGGTAGACGGGCACGGGGCTGAACAAGTCGGGGCGCCGCGTGGCGGTGGAGGCCGGGGGACGACGTGGGGTGTAGGTGCCCGGGGGAGGGGGCGGGTAGAGGCCGAACCAGCTCGGGCGGTCGCTCGGGGGAACCTCGGCGAGCGCGGCCGGCGCTTGCAGCAGCAGCAGGCTGCCCAGCAGGAGCCGACGGGCGGGGTTTCGGTGCATGCGCATTGAGACCTTCGCCTTCCCGGGCGGTTTCGTGTTTGTCGGGGGCGCGATAGGGGCGTGGTACACTTGCATGCCTCCATGTCCATCCCAATTGTCGCCGTGGTGGGGCGCCCCAACGTCGGCAAATCCACCCTTTTCAACCGTCTGGCGGGTCGCCGCATCGCGATCGTCGAGGACACGCCCGGCATCACCCGCGACCGCCTCTATGCGGATGGCGAATGGAATGGCCGGGCCTACACACTCGTCGACACGGGTGGGATTTCCATGGACGAGGAGGATCCCCTCCAAGCCCAGATCCGCATCCAAGCCGAAGTGGCGATGGAGGAAGCCGACGCGATCCTCTTGTTGTGCGATGTTTCCCAAGGAATCACCGCGAACGACTGGGAGCTTGCCGACCAGCTTCGCCGAGCGAAGGGAACCCCGCTGTTCGTCGTGGTGAACAAGTGCGACAATGCGGCGCGCGACCGCGACGCCGCCGAGTTCTACGCGCTGGGCCTCGGCGACATCCATCCGGTTTCCGCCCTCTCCGGGCGCGGGGTCGGGGATTTGCTAGACGCGGTCGTGGATTCGTTCCCCAGTCCGGAACCCGAGCCCGATGGCGGCGACGACACGGTTCGGATCGCGCTCGTGGGCCGCCCCAATGTGGGCAAGTCTTCGATGCTCAATGCCATCCTCGGCGAGGAAAGAGCGATCGTTTCGCCGGTGGCGGGTACGACCCGCGACGCGGTCGATACGCCCTTCGATTGGGAAGGGCGACGGATCGTGCTGGTCGACACCGCCGGAATCCGCCGCGCGGGTAAGATTCAGGGCACGGTGGAGTACTACTCGGTGCTGCGGGCGCAGCGGGCTATCGAGCGGTGCGATGTCGCCGTCACCGTGATCGACTCGGAGGAGGGCCTCTGCGACGGCGACAAACGCGTGGCCGGCATGGCCCACGAAGCCGGTCGCGCGGCCGTGCTCGCGGTCAACAAATGGGATATCGGCCGGGGCAAGGCCGCCGAGGATCATCCCGGGCAGTCGCCGATGGCGGCCGTGACTCGACACCTGCGGGACCACATGCCGTTCGTCGGATACGCGCCGGTTGCCTTCTGCTCGGCGCTCAAGGGCTCCGGAGTGGGAGCGGTCGTGGATACGGCGCTGGAAGTCTTCGACAACCACGCGATGCGCATCCCGACCGGGGAGCTCAATCGGATCCTGCGCGATGCGATGGATGCGCGACCGATGAACCTAAAGGGGCGCGTGCTCAAACTTCGTTACGCCACCATGCCCACGGTGAAGCCCCCGACCATCGTGCTTTTCGTCAACGATCCCGAGGCGCTTCATTTCACATACAAGCGATATCTGGAGAATCAGATCCGCAAGGCCTATGCGTTCGAGGGCACTCCAATCCGACTTGTCGTGCGCCGCAGCGACGGCAAGGAGGAGGATGCCTGAGGGTGTTCCACCTCTTCCACACCAATGATTTCCACAGCCGGCTCACCCCGGGCGGCGCGCGCGGAATCCGGGAGGCGGTGGAGGCGGTCGCGGACGCGCCGTGCCTGCTGCTCGACGCGGGCGATGCGGTCAAAGCCGGCAACCTTGGAGTGTCTCCGGGCGGCGAACCGATTTTCGAAACGATGAACGCGCTGGGCTACGCGGCCATGACCGTGGGCAATCGGGAGACCCACCCGAGCCGCGCCATTTTCGCCGCCAAGATAGGTGGTGCAACGTTTCCCATCCTTTGCGCGAATGTTCGTGCGCGGCGGGGAGGGGAATTGCCGCTGGTTCCCCACATTCGGGTGGAGCGCGGGGGATGCCGCATCGGCGTGTTCGGCGTGACGGTGCCCATGGTCACCGAGCGCAGCGCCGCACGCGTGGCGTGGGATATGGTCTTCGAGGATCCCGTGCGCGTCGCCCGCGACCAAGTCGCGGAACTTCGCCCGCAGTGCGATGTGCTTTTCGCCATGACCCACGTCGGACATGCGGTCGACCGTCGGATCGCCGAATCGGTTCCCGGCATCGATTGCATCGTTTCCGGCCATTCGCATCTTGTGTTTCCCGAACCGGTGGTCGTTGCTGGAATCCCCATTCTCCAAGCCGGCAGCCATGGGCGGTACGTGGGACATGCGACCTGGGACGAGGGGCTGGCCCGGTACGAGTTGATCGAACTGGAGACCAAGGCGTGAGCCGACGCTTCGTGGAAACGACGCTTGCGTGCTGCGTATGCGGCGCGCGCGCCGCGACGTTTTGGCGGCGCGCCGGCGATCATCTGCTCGGTGGACCGCGATGCTTCCAAGCGGTGCGCTGCGCCCGCTGCGGAACGGCCCGATTGGACCCCCGGCCGTCTCCCGAGGAAATGGAACGTCACTACCGACCGACCACCTACGCCCGGGCCGCGGACGACGGATCGGGATTGGCGGAACGTTTGGATGTCACGAACCGGGAAACGGCGCTTCGTGCGGCGGCGGCCGTGGCGGCGTCGTGCCCGCGCCGGGTACTCGACGTGGGGTGTGGCGACGGACGTTTCCTTGCGGCCATGGCGGCGTTGGGCTGGTCCGGAGAAGGCGTCGAGACCGACCCGGCCGCGGCCGATCTCGCGCGGGCCCGGTCCGGATGCCCAATCCATGTGGGAGACCTCTCCAGCGTGGATCTGCCGGAGCGCACCTACGGCCTCGTCGCTTTGGTCCACGTGATCGAGCATGTACCGGATCCCCACGAATTGCTCGTGCGCGTTCGAAGGTTGCTCGCCCCGGGGGGGATCGTCCACATCGTTGCGCCCAACGCAGGCAGCCTGGAAGCCGCGCTCTTCCGGTCGTGTTGGTATCCGCTGGACCTACCGCGCCATTTTTGGGGATTCACGCCCCATACGCTCGCCCGTTTGCTCGAAACGAGCGGTTTCGAATCGCCGACCATCCGCCATTTTCCGTTTGTCAACAGCCTTCAGAGCCTCCGCTATGCGGCGCGCGCTTTGGGAGGCAAACCGATCGGCGAGGAGCGCGACGTCGATCAGGCGGCTGCGGAGGCACCAGGTTCCGTGAAGAGCCGCCTGTTCCGATTGGTCAACGCGATTTCGGTACGGGCGGGGAAACTGCTCCCGGGCGAAGTCATGGAACTCTCCGCCGTGGTGCGTCCCGAGGTCGGTCGGTGACGGAATCCGTCGTCGCTCTCGCATTGCTGCTGGCGCTTGCAGGGCTTGGCGCCGCCGCCGGATTTCCGCT
>JBJTRZ010000532.1:0-1547 GCA_046076415.1 Armatimonadota bacterium | reverse complement strand
CGTGCGGGTCATTCCGATCGCGGAACCAACCGCAGGATGCCTTCGATCCGATCGCCCGGTAGCCAACCGGCGGGGCCGCGAACCGCGTCCTTGACCGGCAAGAGATACCCACCCTCCTTGGGGAAAAGCGACGTTTTCCATTGGATCCCGCCGGATTCCGCCATCACGGCAACGACGCCCCAGCCGTAGCTGAAGCGCGGCGCATGCTCCCGCACCCCCCGAACCGCCGCATCGTCGAGGCGCACGAAATGAAACGGAGCGGGGCCCCGCCACTCGATGATCCTCCCCGAAAAGGGGAACCGAACTTCGCCCACTTGCTCGCCTTGCATCCTGTGCGCACGCCCACCAACATCGATCCAAAACGTTCGACAGGCAAAAGGAGCCGGCCCATCGGACCGGCTCCTTCCGTGCAATCGGGGCGACAGGATTCGAACCTGCGACCTTCTGAACCCCATTCAGACACGCTACCAAGCTGCGCCACGCCCCGAAGATTGCGCGTGAAGTCTATCGCGCCGGGAGGCCCTTGTCAAAGCGGAACGCGGCCCGGGGGGCGTCCAGCACGCGCTCCACCACCGAGTCGACCCCGCACCGCGCATTGTCGATCCACAATCCCGTGTCCGCGAACTCCCGCCGAATCCGGTCATCCAGGTGGGCCCACCGCGCGGCGACCGTTTTCTCCGGGCGCACGCGGTCGCGCTCCAACGCAATCTCCACTCCAGGAACCAGCACCACCAGCCGAAGGTCGAAGCCGGGCAGCTCGCCGGCGTACCGCAACCAGCGGTCGGCATCGGCCACCACGAAATCGATCACGGGAGTAAAACCACTCCGGGCGGCGCGACGGGCGAGGGCGCACTGCTGGTCGATGCACATTTCGATCTGGCGGTCCGCTTCGTCGACGGGGGCAATTCCCCCGGACCGACCCGTCCCGAGACCACCAGTTCGAACAACCGATCCCCCTCGATATGGACGCTCCTCGGAAGTCGGGTGGCCAGCGCACGCGCGGTGGTTGTCTTTCCCGCTCCCGGGATACCGGTGAACACCCACGCGATCGGCTCCGTCGGATCGTTCACGCCTCGATTTCCTTGGGCGGCCGACGGAAGCGAACCGTGGTGCCGCGAACGATTTCCCGAGTCCGCCGCTCCGCCACCAGCTCGGTCCATCCGGCGGGTTTGACGATACGCAGGTCCGCGACCACGCGATCGCGCGACAATTCCGCGATCGCGTCCTCGATCATGGTCAGGAACGCCAGCATGCGCACGTCGGGAAACTGCAATCCGGCCCGTTCGAGCACGTCGAGCAACGGCAATTCCACCTCGTCCATCTCCGACTCCGCGGCCGCGTGCGCGAGCGCGAGCCCGAGCAGGATCTGATATTTCTGGCGAACGGGATGGTACGCGAGGAGGCTGCCTCCGGCCGCGATGGAGCGTCCGCTGCCCGCCTCGAGCCACCGCGCCACCTCGCCGCCCAAATGAAACCGGAATCGGAGCAGGCTCTCTCCGCCGATTCCATCCGATGTCGACGTCGTCACGGATTCCAGCGATTCCAGG
>JBJTRZ010000531.1:0-8603 GCA_046076415.1 Armatimonadota bacterium | reverse complement strand
CCACCACCCCTGCCGTGAATGGTTTCGGCTCGCCTGATACCACACCGACTTCGGGATCGGCCTCGAACGCACCGACGATATCGTCCAGCCAATCCGACTCGAAAAAGATCATGTCGGAATCGACGAAAACGACGATCGACGCGTCGCTCGACCGGAAGCGTTCCTCGACCCAATCCGAGTGATAGCGCCGCTCCGCCTCCACCAAGCGCAATTCGCCGAGTTCCGCTCGAGCGCGCAGGTACTCCGCGGAACCGTCGCTCGACGCATTGTCGATCACGCGCAGTTCAAAGCGTGGGTACCGGGTGTGTTTGCGTAGAGTTGCCAGAGTCAGCCGCAGCGGATCAAGCGTGTTCAGACTGCAAACGACCACCTCGACCTTTGGACTATCCGGCCGTGGCGCGCATCGGGTCCGGTGGAACGCCGCCTGAAATCGATGGATCGCCAAGCGCAGGGCCAGTTTTCCATGCAACGTCGCTCCAGCCATCAATGCTTTCAAGCCATCGCCTCTTTCATCAACTTTTTCAAAGCATCGACGTCCAAACAAGTGTCGCCGGGAAATGCGGAAGCACCAGGCTTGCCGACCGTGGAATCCCGCCGGGGGCCCGCGTGCACCGCGCGGCACCCCGACGCGGCGAGCACCCGCCCCACCGAATCGGCGCGGATCCCGCCGGCGGGAAGGAAATCGATCCGTCCGTGCGCCCGCCCCCGCAGTCGTGCGATCTCGGCGGCGCCCTCGAGCGCGGCCGCGGCGCCTCCGCTGGTCAATATGCGATCGAAGCCAAGCGAGATCAATGTGTCGAGCGCACGATCCCGATCCGCAACGCAGTCGAAGGCCCGGTGAAACACCGTCTCGACCCCCTCCGCCGCGTCGAGGAACCGCCGGCATGCCTCCACGTCGACCGCCCCACGCGCGTCGAGGGCGCCGACCACGACTCCCGCCACTCCGAGGGAAGCAATTCGCGCGATGTCGCGAGCCATGGTTTCCACGAGATCCCCGGGGTAGGCGAATCCGCCGGGCACGGCTCGTACGAGCACCACCACGGGAATCGCCACCTCCGCGAGCACGCGCTCCACCATCCCGAGCGTGGGTGTCAATCCGCCCAAGGTGGGAGCGCACCCGAGTTCGATTCGGCCCGCACCCGCCGCCTGCGCCTCCCGCGCGTCGCCGACCGTGTCGCAGACCACCTCGACGAGCGCGCTCACCCGCGCGAAGGCTCGCTCATCTTCTCCCGCGCCTGCCGGGAGAGTTCCGCGAGATGCCCGTCGTTGGCGAGGCATTGCTCGAGGTGCGGCAGCCGATCCGGTCCCGCGGTGGCGATCATCGCCGGTCCGTAGGCCCGCTCCACCCAGAAGCGCGCCGCTCCCGAAAGATACTCGCGGAGCTCGGGCAGCAATGCCTCCGGGTAGCGCTGGCAGAGGTTGATCGTGAACATGCGCCGGCGCTGCCCTCCACCGAACGCGGCGTGCTTCGTGTTGTGGTTGAACACCAGCAAATCCCCCGGCACGACATCGAGCGCAGTGGCGGGCACATCGGCGCCGGCCATCTCCCACCGCTCGGCGCAGGCGCGCAAATCCCGCTGGAGGTCCTCGGCCCATCGGTCGCCGATCCGGTGCGAACCCGGGATCACGCGCAGGCATCCGTTCGTGGCGTCGAGCGTGTCGAGATAGAACGCGATCTTGATGTGGCGCACCGCGCGATGCCAGCCGTCGCTGTGCCACGGCGTGTCGCCCACGTAGTAATTTCCGTCGCTGCCCATGTAGTTGTAATCGTCGCCGAGCAGGCTGGTTGCGATGCCGCGGATGCGAGGATCGTCCACCAACGCGGAAAGCGCCTCGGATTGATCGATGAACGGCGCGATGCACGATCGGGCCGTGCCATCGTGGGGCCGTCCGCCATGACCGCCTCCACGGGAGTCCCAGAGCGCTTCGAAATCGGCGATCACCTGCTCGATGCGATCGGCGAGCGCTCCACGCAGGGCCAGGAAGCCGAACGTGTCGAAGAAGCGGATCTGCGCTTCGGTCAGGGGTTGGATCGACATGGAGTCCCGTTCGTCCCCCGCCCCGCCAACTCCTGCGGAGCACGGTCCCTTTGACGCTGCACCGCCGTAAGGAACCGGCACTCGAAAAGGCGAACTCTCCGCCATGGCGCCTCTCCCCGATCGCGCGCTCCTTTTCACCGATATCGAGGGCAGCACCCGACTTTGGGAAGAACACCCGGAAGCCATGCGGTTCGCGCTCGCGGAGCACGACCGGATCGTCCGGAGCGCCATCGAGCAGGCCGGCGGCAGCGTTTTCAAGACGATCGGGGATGCGTTTTGCGCGGTGTTCCCGACGTGCGAATCGGCGGTCGACGCGGCGGGCAGCGCGCAGGAAACCCTGGGGGCGGCGGTCGTGGCCGGTCAACCACTGCGGGTGCGCATGGCGGTGCACGCGGGCGAGGTCGAGGAACGCGACGGAGACTATTTCGGTCCCCCGCTCAATCTGGTGGCGCGCCTGCTCGCCGCCGGGCACGGTGGTCAAATCCTGATCAGCGACACGGCCCTGGGCCGGCTGGGCGACCAAGCCGGAAAAACGCGATTCCTCGGGCGGCATCGACTCCGGGACATCGCGCGAACCGTGGCGGTCCACCAGTGGATCGTTCCCGGCGCGCCCCGCGACTTTCCCCCGCTGCGGTCGGTGGCCGAACGGAACGCGCCCGGCAACTTGCCCCATCCCCGCACGTCGTTCGTGGGACGCGAGTCCGCGCTGCGCGATCTGGCCGAACGGGCACGCCGGCACCGCCTCGCCACATTGATCGGTGCGGGCGGATGTGGGAAAAGCCGACTGCTCCTCCAACATGGCCTCGAACAGCGCGATCGTCACCCGGACGGTGCATGGTGGATCGACCTCGCGGAGGTGGGCGAGGGTGCCCGGGTTGCGGACGCGTTCGCGCGGCCCCTGGAAGTTCCCGACTCCCCCGATCATCCGATCGAACTTCAGATCGTCGAGCATTTGCGCGATCGTGAATTGCTTTTGCTTGTCGACAATTGCGAACATTTGGTGAATTCAGTGGCGGCCTTGGTGGGAACCGTCCTGATGGAGTGCCCACGAATCCGGGTGGTCGCCGCCAGCCGCGAGGCGCTCGGAGTCCCCGGGGAATGCCGCGTGCCAGTCGCGCCGCTCGCGCTCCCTCCGGAAGGACGAACCACGTCGGTGGCGAGCCTCGAGGCCCACGAAGCCACGCGACTGTTCCTCGAGCGGGCGCGCCTGCGCAGGCCGGATTTTCATCCGGAGGCGGCCGAGGCCGCGGCGGTGGCGCGCGTGTGCCGTCGCCTCGACGGGATTCCGCTCGCCATCGAACTCGCGGCGGCCCGCATCGGCACGTTGTCGGTGGCGCAGATCGACGCACGCCTGGATCGCCGTTTCCGACTCCTCACCGGAGGGGATCGCGCCGCGCTTCCTCGCCAGCAAACCTTGCGGTCGCTCATCGATTGGAGCTACGACCTGCTCGGAGCGGACGAACGAATCGTGTTCCACCGGCTCGCGACGTTCCATGGCGGATGGGATCTCGACGCCGCCGAGGGGGTCGCTTCGGGTGGATCCATCCACGAGGACTCCGTGCTCGACCATTTGGAAACATTGGTGGACAAGTCGCTGGTTGCGACCCGCACGAATGGCGATCGAGTCCGCTACCACCTGCTCGAATCGCTGCGGGCCTACGCGCTGGAGCGGTTGGACGCCGATGCCGACGGGAACGAGGCGCGGGACCGCCACGCGCAAACCTACGCGGAGTTGGTGCACCGTGCCGCGGGCGGGCTGGCCGGACCCGCCGCGCGGGACCTGCTCGAGCGGATCGACGACGAACGGGAGAACGTGGCGGCGGCGCTGGATCGCCTACCGGGAGATGCGGCGGGGAGGATGTGCGCCGATCTCGAGGAGTATTGGCATCGGCGTGGACGGTGGCGAGAAGCCGTCGAGCGCATCGGCGACGTGGTGGCGCGAGTGACGGACCCGCGCGAACGCGGTCGATTGCTGGGAATACGCGGATGGTTTTCCCATTTGCGCGGCGATCGGGAAGCGGCGCGGGCCGACACCGACGCGGCCCTTTCGGCCGCCCTGGCGACCGGGGATCTCGTGGGCGAAGCCGCCGCACGCAACACGTCGGCGTTCCTCGCATGGTCCGACGGAGACCGGTTGGAAGCCAAACGGCTCTTCGAGAGTTCGCTGGAACGGTTGCGGGAAGCGGGCGAACCGGCGCGGGCGGCGGGCCGACTTGCGAATCTCGGGCTGCTCGCCGCGGAAACCGGCGACTTCACGGAGGCCGCGACCCACCTGCGCGACGCGAGCGAAGCCTATTCGTCGGCCGGGGACCTCCAAGGCGTGGCGGCGTGCCTGTGCAATCTCGCCGATGTCGCGCTGCGGCGCGGCGAGCCCGTCGAGGCGGAAACCTGCGCCGCCGAGGGCGCGGTTCTGTTTGCGCGACTGCACGATGGCCCCGGGGTGGTGTACAGTCTGGCCAACCGGGCCGAAGCGGCGCTTGCACGCAACGTTCCCTCCGAGGCGCTCGCGCACGTGGATGCCGCGCTGGGGGAATTCCACGATCCCGGAATGCGCTCGCTGCTGCCCCTGTTGCTCGACCTGCGCGTGCGGGCGCTCGCGGGTCTCGGCGACGGCGATGCGGCGCGGGTTTGGTGGCGCCGCGCGAACGGCATTCGCCGGGCGGAGGGTCAACCGCGCGACCCCGCGACCGAAGCCGCGATGCGGGCCGAGACAGGATTTGCAGGTCCGGGCGACGACACGGGTTCGGAGGAGGAGTTCGATGTGGAATCGTGGCTTGAGGATGCCTGCGGTGCGCGCTGAAGGTGCGGTGCGCGCCGGGTTCACGCTTGGGGTCGCCCTGCTGGCGGTGGGTCCCGCCTGTGCGCAAACCGCGTACGGACCGGGGGGAATGCTCGTGCATCCGGGTGCGTTGGTGCGCCCCAAGCAGACCTGGGATGTCGGACTGTCTTGGGTCGAGCAAGTCCGCAACGGCAAGCATTCCGAATGGGCGCCCCTTGCCGTGACCGGTGGCCTCACCGACCGGCTCGAGGTGGGTGCGCAGCTCATTCGGCGCCGGGCGGGCACGGTGGTGTCGGAGAACGGGGGCCTGTTCGCCCGCTACCGCCTCCGCGACTCCGGCGAGGGAAGGCCCGCGTTGGCGCTGGTCGCCAGTCATGTGGGAGGACCCATCGCACTGTCGTCGCTCTCGCTCGCCTCCACCTGGAGCCCCGCCGGTTTGCCCAAGGGAACCCTGGTGCACGCCGGCATCCAAGGCGCGTTGCGGGCGGATGGACCCACCGACCGTTCGGATGTCCGCCCCTATGTGGGAATCCAATTGCCGATCGCCGGCCCGTTCTCGCTCACCGCGGAGGCCGGCGCCCGGTTCCGATTCGACCCGTCGGCGCGCACGGGCCTCGGAGTCGGCTGGACCGGCGCGGACGGTCGCAAGCTCACGGTCGGATGGGCCAACACCGGCCGCGCGGCGAACGCCGGATTCTTCGTGGGAGTCGGATATCCGATCGGTGGCGGAAAGAAATAGACGTTATGAACGGCATCGAACTGCAGGCCGCGGATGGGCCGGAGCCGGTTGCGGCCTACCCGCACGCGCGACGCGTGGGGAATCTGGTTTTCATCAGCGGGATCGGTCCGCATCGGCGCGGCGAGTCGGAGCTTCCCGCGACCTTCGCCGACGAGGTCCATGGGGTGTTCCACAATCTGAACGTCATCCTCGCGTCGGCCGGCCTTTCGCTCGCGAACGTGGTCGATGTGACCGGCTTCCTGGTCGAGTTGGAGCGGGATTTCCCAACGTACAACGCCATCTACGCGGAATACCTCGGCGCCATTCGCCCCGCGCGCACCACGGTCGGGGCGAAATCGTTGCCGCGGGGCATCCATGTCGAACTGAAGGTGGTGGCGATCGCCCCGTGAATCCAAGGCACCTCGCCCCAATTCCTCGCCGTGCTTCCGCCGAGCGGGGGATTCGTTCACGGCACGCGCGGCCCAAACTCGGTTCAGGCCCGATCGGACCTTCGGGGCGGAGTGCGCTCGTTCCGGCCGGCCAAGGAGGCGTTCCATGCCCGCGATGAGCCGCGAGGCGTCCGAGATCCTGTTCCTGCTCGGGGAAATGCGGGGTTGGGTGGCCACGGGCCGAATATCCGTGGACGCGGTGGCGCCGTTGTACGCGGCCTACGCGGCGCGCATGGTGGCCGGAGGGTACGACGTTCCCCCGCTCCCCGCGGCACCCGTTCCCGCCATGCAAACCGGGCCGGATGCGAGCGCACCGGATCGTTCGCCGTCCACGGCGCAGGACGCATGGCCGGCCGCACTGCCGGTTGCCGCCCAATCCGTTCCCGCGGATTCGCCGGTCGCGTCCATGGTGGCAGTAGGCGCCGGCGAGTCCAATCCGGGCAAACGTCCCTCCCTCTCGGCGCTGCAGGTCGTGGGTGCGATCCTGCTGGTGGGCGGTGTCTTCAGCATCGTGGCCCTGCACTGGGAAACCATCGGATCGGTGGTCCTTCCGTGGATCCTGATTGGGTTGTCGCTGGGAATGACGGAGCTGGGGCGCCGGCAAGAGGACGAGGGGGAAACCCCCACCTCGCGGGTTTTGCGTTCGATCGGGTTGTTGCTGCGGCCCACGGGCCTCCAGGTGCTTGCGCGCACCACGTTGGCGCTTCCTTCCGCGTTGGCCTGGACCGTGGTCGGAGGCATCGTGATCGCGTGGTCGTTGCTGGCCGGCCGGCGCGGATCGCGCACCGTGGAACCTTTGGGGGTGTGGCTTGGCTGGGCCTGCATGGCCGTCGCGGGTCCCGTGGCCGTTTCCGGTACTTTCCAACCGCTTGCCACCGCGCTGCTGCTCGCGGCGAGCCAGTGCGCCTATGTTTGGAAGCGCAGCCACGACGCCGGCGCGGTCGAGTCGGGTGCTTGGTGGATCGGTGCGGCGGCCGCCGCCGCCGCCCTGCAACTCGTGCGGACTCCCCCAGCGGGTCCGTTGGCATGGATCGGCGAGATTGCCGTGGACGTCCTTTTGGTGGGCGCGGTCGCGGGAACCGCCCGGGGAATGGCGTCCACCGAACTGCACGGTCTCGCGGCGGCGCTCATTCCCCTTTTCGCCTTGGCCACCGCGTCGAAGGCCTTGCCCGCGGAACCCACCGCACGCATCGTCGCCGCGGCCTGCCTGATCGCCGGCATGTACCTTGATCGCATCGATCCGGCGCGACGTCTCGGACGGTGGGGATGGTACGGGCTTGCCGCGGCCACGCTGTTCGTGGATCTGGTGCCAACCAACGGCCCCACGCTCGGCGGCGGTTTGGTCCTCGTCGCATCCGGCATCCTTTTCGCCGTGCAGGTGCGCGCCGGCCACGGGGAACCGTCCGCACGCCTCGCGATGGCCGTTCTGGTGCGGGGGATGCTGTTGCGCGTCCTGAGCAGTGCGATCGGGCCGGTGCCGGCCGCGATCGCGGTCGACTCGGTCGTGGTCGCGGGTCTCTTCGCGCTCCAGACCCGATGGTCCTCGGGGTGGTCGAAGGAGGCGAACCTCTGGTTCACCGTGGCGTGCGTGGTGCAGGTCGCGGCGACGGCCGTTCGCATCGCCATGGATCCCGGTGCGTTCGTGGTTCCCGCGATGCTGCAATCGGCGGCGGTGTCGGTCGGATTGGCTGCCCTGCGGAGGCCAACCTACGCCGCGTTCGCGGTGTTGTCGCTCCTTCTGCACTGGGGCATCGCCGTGACATCGCCCGGACCGAAAACCGGTGCGTGGATTGCGCTCGGGTTGGTCGCCCTCGCCGCGTTGCTCCCCGGAAACCCGCTGCTGCCACGCATGGGCCTCCTGCAAGGGGCCACGTTCATTGTCGGTGCCTGGTCGGGCAACCAATCCCTGCGTGTCCAATCCTACACCGCCATCGTCCTGCTCGGGCTCATGGCGCACCTTCCGGGTGCGCGTCCGATCGATCGAGCGGTGGCCATGGCCACCGGCTGGATTCCGCTCGCGCTTTGGACGTTGATGAACGATGTCTTCGGGGGCCGCGCGGAACAGCCCGGGATGGGTTTGCTCGCGGCGGCCACCGTGGGCGTCGCCGTCGCCGGGGCGGCACGCAGGTTTCCCGGCGCATGGTGGGCCGTCGCGGGCGCGATCGATCTCGCCGCCGGAGTCGTTTCCAATGCGATGCAACCCATCGCTCCCCGTGCCTGGTTTTGGTGGGGCGCGGGAATGCTGCTCGGGGCGGGTTTGCTGCCCTGGACCGCGCGCGGTGCCCAGGGAGAAGTCGTCGAGACCGAAACACGCGATCGGACGTGGGTCGCGGGTGCGCAACAGACCATCGCGTGCGTGAGCGGCATGGTGCTTTTTGGTTCCGGACGCGTGGCGGGTTTCCTCGCGTCCATCGCCGCCGGCGCGGTGGTCCTGCTGGCCGGTGGGAGGCGACAGGCGCCCTTCGCGCTCGGAATCGGCGTCGTGGCGACCCTGCTTCCCCCCAATCTCGCATACCTCGACGACCGCCTCGACATCCTGCGGCTGTTCGTGCTCCTCGTCGCCACCGTGTTGGTGGTCACGGTTGGCATGGTGCGCCGCTGGCGCGCGTGCCTGGTGG
>JBJTRZ010000530.1:0-1591 GCA_046076415.1 Armatimonadota bacterium | reverse complement strand
CTTGCCGCCGGTGGCGACGCATGGGTTTCGTTGCCCTTCGACATGAAGCATCCGTGGGAGGATTGGAACGTCGAGGGATTGTCCGGCCTCGAGGTGCTCAACCTGTCGACCGTCGCGCGGGCCCACATCAACATTCCGTCGTTGCTTTGGCTTTGGCCACTCTTTAGGCGCGCGGGTGCCGCGGCGGTGCTCCGAGCCATTGCCGCCCGGCCATCCGCGGCCCTGCGGCGATGGGATTCCCTGCTGGCCCGCGGGCGGGATTGGGTGGCGGTGGGGGCGCTCGACGCCCATGCCCAGATGAAGGTCGGGCGGCGCAAGGTGCCGATTCCGACCTATGCGGATTCGTTCCGTGCGGCAACCACGCACGTCTGCATTCCCGGCCACGGTGCTCCCGCGGGGGATTCGATGTTGGAGGCGCTGCGGAAGGGACGTTCGTACTTCGCCTACGACATTCTCGGCGATCCGACCGGATTTCGTTTCGAGGCGGATACGGGCGCGATCATGGGGGAGCGTGCACCCGTGGGGTGCGTCCTCCGTGTGCAAGCGGCGGCGGGCACCTACGTGCGATTGATCCACGATGGCCGGGTGGTGGCGGATGCGACGAGCGGCCGGCTGCGGTGGGTTGCCCAGCGGCCCGGGGCGTACCGGGTGGAGGCCTACCAAGTTCGGTTCTGGCTGGGACCCTTCGGCGCCGGGGCGCGCCCATGGGTGTTCACCAATCCCATTCGTGTGGTCGACCGCGGGGATCCCCTTTTGGGCGCACCGTACGGAAACCAGTTTTAGGGAACCCCCGCAGATTCGCCGATGGCGATAGGGAGTGCCAAGGGTAGCATCCTTCCATGGCGCGTACTCGCAGATCCCTCGCCACTTCCGGCGCCACCCTCGGCTCGTTGCTCGACATGGAGCCGATGGAAGTCGACGGACTCCGGTTGCCGGTCATTCCGATACGGGACAACGTCTATCTGCCCAATATGAATTTCACGCTCCTGCTCGGGCGCGATCGATCGATTCGGGCTTTGGAACATGCGCTGGCCGACGGGGACCGCCATGTGGTGCTCGCCACCCAGCGCGATCTCGAGCAAGAGGATCCAACGTTCGCCGATATCCACGGCGTTGGCGTGATGGCCGAGGTGATTTCCTCCGGGCGACTTCCCGATGGAACCATGCGGGTGGCGCTCGAAAGTCTGCACCGGGCGAGAATACTCGACTGGTCGCGTCGCGACCCCTACCTGGAAGCGCGGGTCGTCCGGTTCGACGAATTGGACGCCGATCGCTCGGACTTGGAGGTCGATGCCCTCTGCCGCACCGTGGCGACCGAGTTCGAGAATCTGGTGGGCGAGGGACGTTCCATTCCCCCCGAGGCGTTGGTCTCGGTGGTGGGGTGCCGCGAGCCCGGCTTGCTCGCCGACACCGTTGTCTCCTACCTTTCCGTTGCCATCGAGCGCAAACAGCGCATGCTGGAGGAAGTGGATGTCCGGCGGCGATTGCATTTGCTGGTGGGCGCCCTTGGCGACGAACTGCGGGTGTTGGAGATCCAACGCGAGATTCGATCCCGTGTCGAAAAGGAAGTCGGGGACAACCAGCGGGAGTT
>JBJTRZ010000529.1:0-2064 GCA_046076415.1 Armatimonadota bacterium | reverse complement strand
CCGTCCCAGCACGATGGTGCGCGCATCCTGCGGAACGTTGCCCGCGGCGTATCCGACGGCGCAGGGGATGCCGTAGCGCGCGATGGTCTCCGAGATCGGGGGATAGAACCCTTCGTCGCTGCCGGTCACGCGTTCGCCGGCCTGCTGGCAAATGCGCGCCACCGCGCTCATGCCGGCGCCGCAGAGTCCGATGAAATGGTACGGGCCACGGAGCGGATCCACGGGGAAATGGTACCGCGGGGGCATTCGCGCGGCCCGGGCCTTGACCACGGTGCGGGCGGGTCCTAAAGTGCAAGCATGTCGGTCGGCACTGTCGCTGGGCTCGTCGTCGTTTGGCTCTTCGCCGGAGTCGGGGCCGCGCGTGGGGCGCCTCCGAAGCCGCTCCCGCGCACGGTCGCCGCGAAGCCGGCTCCCGTGCCTCCCGTGGAATCGGTCGAGGCCTACTACCGGCGCGCGGTGGAGCCCGTGCTCGAGAAATCCTGCGTTCGGTGCCATGCCGGAGTCCGCACCCTGGGCGGGCTCGACCTGCGCGCGCTCTCCACCATCCTCAAGGGGGGCGATTCCGGGCCGGTGCTGGTGCCCGGCGATCCGGAGGCGAGTCCGCTCTACCGCTACCTGTTGCCGGATTCGGGCCCGCGTATGCCGCCCGATCCCAAGAAGGCGGTCTCCAAGGAGGCGGCCGAAGCGGTGCGGATTTGGATCCTCCGGTTGCCCGAGGCGGGTCCGATGCCCCGCGACGGGTCGTGGATTCCCGGGTACATGGCCAAGTACCGCCGGATGCTCGACACGCATCCGCCGATGCCCGCGGGGCTGGCGTCCGGTGCGGCGGTCGACTGGTTCCTGTCGGTGGGTTGGAAGCGCCACGGGGCGACGCCGGCGGGGCGCGTGGACGATGCCGGATTTGTGCGGCGGGTGTATTTGGATTTGGCGGGGCGCATTCCGACCGAAGTCGAGCGCGCGCGCTTCCTCGCCGATGCGGCTCCGGACAAACGTGCCCGGCTCGTCGACACCTTGACGGCCGCGCCGGAGTCCGCCCGCAACCTGCGCGATGTTTTCGACACGCTGCTGATGGGCCGCGCGTCGGGCGGGAAACTTTCCGCGCGCACCGATGGTCGATGGCATGCGTTCCTCGAGGATGCGTTCGCCACCAACCGTCCCTGGAACGAAGTGGTCCGCGACATCCTGGTGGCGCGTCCTGCGGAGGGCCCGCGCGGCGGGGCGGCGTGGTTCCTGCGCGAGCGCGACAATCAGCACGAGGCGATCGCGGAAGCCGTGGCGCCGCTCGTGTTCGGGGTGAAGATCGGGTGCGCCCGATGCCACAACCATCCCCTCGCATGGGAAATCGAGCAGCGGCATTATTGGGGCCTGGTGGCCACGTTCAATCGCAGCCGCAATGTCGACACCGAGCAGGGGCCCGGCGTTGCGGAAAGCGCGATCGGGGGGTTCATCGATTTCGCCAACCTGCGCAAGCAGACACTGCCGGCGTCGCTGGTGTATCTCAACGGCAAGCAGGTTGATGAAAAGGTGCCGGCGGCGGGCACCAAGGAGGTCGACGATCCGGCGCTTTACGTCGTCGCGCCGCCGGGCGAGGGGAAGAAGCCCGCGTCCCCGGCGGTTCCGCGGTTTTCGCGACGCGCCGCGTTCGCCGATGCCGTCACGCGCGACAATCCGATGCTCGCCAAGGCGATGGTGAACCGCATGTGGGCGTGGCTGATGGGCCGCGGCATCGTGCACCCCGCCGACCAGATCGATTCGAAGCATCCCGCGAGCCATCCCGAGCTGCTCGAATGGCTGGCCAAGGATTTCGTGGAGCATGGCTGGGACGTTCGCCATTTGATCCGCCGCATCACTTCGTCGCGGGCCTACCAACTCGACAGCGTTCCCGCTCCCGGCCGTCCCCCGCTTCCGGAATGGTTCGCCCGCGCGGTGGAACGTCCCCTCACCGCTGAGCAGATGGCGCGTTCCGTGGCCGTGGCGGCCGGCGCGCCCGCGGACGGTGAATTGGAGGCCGCGCTCCGGGCGGCGATGCCCGACGTGTTGCCCTAGACCTACAACGCTCCCGTG
>JBJTRZ010000528.1:0-2779 GCA_046076415.1 Armatimonadota bacterium | reverse complement strand
GCTTCGCGATCCGGGTCATCGCCCGGGCCAAATCCTCGCCGAGTTTGCGGAAATTGTCGTCGCTCCAGCGATGCCCGGCGAAGTCGTAACGGGCCCGAAGCGTGCGCACGGCCTGCTCGAGCGCATCGGCATGGTGCTCGTAACGCGTCGCAAGCGCGCGCAACGATTCCGGATTGGCCTCCGCCCGGCTCACGGGTATGGCCACCGACCCGCTTGGCGGTACTCGTCGATCCGTTCCGCCTGCTTGCGCAACGTGGGGACCCTCTCCTCCAAATCCGAGATCAAATTGTCGATGTTCCGGCCAAGGCGGGCGTCCTGCTGGCTCCACTCCTCGGCGATATCGTCGTTCCATCTGCCACGCTCCGTTTGCAGCCGACCGCGCATCGAGTCCATCTCCGCGTCCACCACGTCGAGGAAATACGCCAATTCCCCCGCGAACGCGCGGATCACCTCGGCGTCGGTCCGCACGGCCCCATCGCTCATGCCGTTTCCCCCACTCCCGCGTAGGGCCGGAATCGGATCAATGTCCCCGGACGGCGATCGTCGTAGAGCACCATCCGACCGGGCCGGGAAAAACTCGGAATCCGCTCGAAAAGCGCCACCGCGTCGTTGTCGGGCAACGGCCCCGCGGCACGGTAGCCGAACGCGCCGAGTTGGCGCCGCGAAAAGACGCGCATCAGCGCGGCCATCGAGTCGACCGCAACCACCAGATGCACGCCGTTCTCCGGACCGTCGCGCAAAAGGTCCCCCAAACGATCGTTGACCGGGTTGCCATCGAGTGAGTCGCTGCGCAGCGAACGCAAACCCCCGAGGCCCGCCAACACCAGCACCTGCGATCCCTCGGCGCGCGACTCCGCGCGGCGCGCCGCATCCGCCACCGCCGCCTCCGCGTCGCCACGGCCCCGAACGGCCACCCGGTCGCCGATTCCCAGGGCAGCGATCGCCGACGACCACGCCGCCCCATCGTCGCCGCCCACCACAACCGTGGCGGTTGCGCCGTCCCCCTGGACCCACGTCGCCAGCGGAGCGAGCACCAACGCGCGCTGCACGGTGGCATCCGCATCGACAACCAGCAGCGATGCGCCCTCCTCCGCCTTCAATTCCACCACCGCATCCTCGTGCCACAACACCGACTCGCCGAGACGGGCCACCTTCGGAATCCCGCCGGGCCACGGGGGCGGCGCCCCTCCGTCGAAGCAGCGCGGCTCGGGCCACCCCGGCTCCGCATGGGTCCGGAGGCTCCGGATGCGCGCCGCCAAGTCCTTGGGGTCCACATACGGGAGCTGCACGTAGGCGTTGCCCGCCGGGTCGCCGTTGCGGGTATTGACACAGGCCTTGCCCGGGCGATCGCACTGCTCGGCGCCGTTGTTCGAATCGCCGAGCAGGGCCCGCCCCTGCGCCTGGGAGCATTGCAGCGCGATGCGCACGCCGAATTGATCCCGCGTCGACGACGGAAGGGCGTTTCCCCCCACCGCGGTCTGGCTGGCGAGCAGCAGGTGGATACCGAAGCCGCGCCCTTGCCGCACCAGCACATCCAACAACCGGTGCGCTTCCCGCTCCTCCGTGCCATCGCCGCGGAACAGTTCCTGATACTCGTCTACCACCACCAGCCACCGGGGCAACGTCTCGCCGGTGGCACGGCGATAGTCGACGTATTCGGCCGTGCCCGCCCGGCGGAACAAGGTTCCCCGCCGCTCGATCTCCTTCGCCGCATCGTCGAGGATGGAGCGTGCGAACTCCGGGTCGCCGTCCACCCCCACGACCCGGGCATGGGGGAGCGCGTGGGTGGCGTAGGGGAGGAGCCCCACGCCCGCCTTGAGGTCGACGAGCGAAAGTTGGAGTTCCTCGGGCGGATACGCCTCGCACAGGCCGGACACCACCGCGTGGATCAGGTTGGTCTTGCCCGAGCCGGGTTGCCCCGCGACCAGCACATGGTGGGTCATACCGGTGCCCAGGCGGACGGTTTCACCGGTTCCGCCGAGGGGCAGCGCGAGGCCCTCCACCGCCGACGCGGTCCAAGTGTTGGCGCACACCGCGCCCGTGTACAGCGCGTCCACGGCGCGATTTCCGGGCAGCGTGCGTCCGGGATCCACTTCGCGCGCCAAGGCACCCAAGCGGCCGAGCAATGCGGTGCCGGAATCGGCGAGCACCCAGCGGCCGCGATGCTCGCGCACGAACGGCGGGAGCAGCGTGTCCGTGGCCCATTCGGTTCCGCCGTGGTGGAGCGCGGCGAGCGCGCGCTCGGCTCCGGGAATCGCGGATGCGAGCGCTTGCCTGCTCGCGCCGAAGGGCGTGCGGGCGAGATGCAGCAGCACCGCCAAATCGCCGGCGGTGTTTTCCGAAAAGGTGGTCGCCATGGCGAGATTGTAGGGCCATCGGCGGCGGAGCGGCAATGCCAGCTGCGCGCACCGGGAAAAGGGTGAAGGGAAACAGGGAAAAGGGAAAAAGAACCAAAGGAAAAAGGGCTACGGTCCTGGGGACGACAACCGGAACCCGTAGATGATGTTCCTGTAGCCCGGGGTGTACCTGAAGCGATCCGCGCAGCGGAAGTTGCCCGCGTAGTTGCAGTACCAGGAACCGCCGCGAACCACCCGGTACTGCCCGGTGGCGGGGCCCGTCGGGTCCGCGGAAGGTTGAGCCGGGGCCACAATCTCCTGTTCCAATACTGCTCCGCGGACCTCCTGCGTCGCTCCGAAGAAACCAAGGATGCCACTTGCTTTCTCGGTGCGTGTCACCATTCGATGCACCGAACGTGTTTCGCTTGGATACGAACCGAACC
>JBJTRZ010000527.1:0-2206 GCA_046076415.1 Armatimonadota bacterium | reverse complement strand
CACCTGGGAATCTGCGCTGATGGTCGCGCGCGACGGGCGACGGGTCGCCGTGGTGGGCAACTACGACGCCGATCCGCTCCGGGCGTCGGGCAATTGGCACGCGGTGGTTCCGTATGTTCAAGGAATCCGGGATGCGCTGCTGGCCACGCTCGACGATTTGATTCCCAAATCGGTCGCCCAGCCGCGCATCGCGCTGAACTGGTCGGAGGACAACGACAAGGCCGACGGACTCACCGTCGGCATGCTGCGCCTGCTCGAGCGATACGTGGCGGGAACCCGGTTCGAAGGCGCGTTCGTGGGGGCGGGCGGGATACTAGGCGCGCTGCGCGGACGCAAGACGCCGGCCGAACGAGCCCGCATCGAGGAAGCCATCGCGCACACCGACCGACTCTTCGAAGAGGTTGCGACCGAAATCGCGAAGGTCGGTGTCACCGAACGGGCCATCCAGGACGAAATCCATCGACGCATGGCGGCGCGCGGGCTCGGGTTCGCTTGGGAACGTTCCGGCGATCCCATCGTCAACTGCGGCCCCGACTCGATGATCGGCCACGGGGTACCCTCCGAAACCTTGGCGCTGGCGCCGGGGCACATCCTCCACATCGACCTCGGCGTCGTGACCCGCGAATATGCCTCCGACCTGCAACGGTGCTGGTACGTTGGGGAAACGGTTCCCGAGGTCGTCCTCCGCGCGTTCGACACCGTCCATCGCGCGATCTCGGCCGGCGCCGCCGCACTGCGGCCGGGCACGCACGGTTGGCAAGTGGATGCCGCGGCCCGGCGCGTCGTGGTGGAAGCCGGATACTCCGAATACCTGCACGCCCTCGGGCATCAGGTCGGGCGGGTGGCCCACGACGGAGGCGGCCTGCTCGGCCCGTTGTGGGAGCGCTACGGGGCGGCGCCGCGCCAACCCGTGGAGGTCGATCAGATCTACACGCTCGAGCTGGGCATCGACGTTCCCGGGGCGGGGTACCTCGGCATCGAGGAAATGGTGGTGGTCGAACCCGAAGGCTGCCGATTCCTTTCCACGCGCCAGAACCACGTGCCCACCCTCTGACGCAGGGACCGTTGCCGGCCGCGTCGAACCACGCCCCCATGCAACCAGACACGGTCGCCCTCTTCGGCGCGGGTGGCAAGATCGGCGCGCGCATCGCCGGGCAGCTGATGGCGGATCCGTCCTTCCGACTCCTTGCGGTCGAACCGTCCGAAGCGGGACGGGAGCGCCTCGCACGTCTGGGAATCCAAGTCGTGGATGCCGACGCGGCGCTCGCCGAGGCCGATCTCCTGGTGCTCGCCGTACCCGACCGCATCATGGCGGCCGTGGCCCGCGATGTCGTCCCCAAACTGCGTCCCGGATGCCTGCTTGTCCAACTCGACCCGGCGGCGGCCCACGCGGGCGTGCTCCCCGACCGCGCGGAGGTCGGGCTCTTCGTGGCCCATCCCTGCCACCCGCCCCTCTTCGAAGCGGACGCCGACCCGGCGACCCGCGACGACTGGTACGGTGGACGGGCCGCGCAGTCGGTCGTGTGCGCATTGGTCCGCGGCACGGAGGCGGATTACGAACGGGGAGCGCGATTCGCGGCCGCGGTCTTCCAACCCATCCTACGACTGCACCGCATCACGCTCGAACAAATGGCGTTGCTGGAGCCGGGATTGGTGGAAACGACCGCGCTCGGCCTGTTGTCGGCCGTGCGGGACGCGCTCGACCGAGTGATCGCCGAGGGAGTGCCGGAGGCGGCGGCCCGGGATTTCCTGCTGGGACATTTGCGAATCGAACTCGCCATCGTGCTCGGCATCGCGGACATACCGATCTCCGACGGAGCCCGCCTTGCGATGGAGGACGCGAAACGATCCCTGCTCCGGCCCGATTGGCTCGAGCGCGCCGTGTCTCCGGGCAGCGTGCGCGCCCAAGTTCGGGCCATCGTCGGCGCGGAGGACTAAACCGGAATCCGCCGCGGGATCAGTAGGCGCCGCGGCAACGCAGCACCGCCGGAATCGCGCGCAGGAAGATGCGCAGGTCTTGTCGGAGGCCTCGCGATCGCACGTAGGCGATGTCGGAGGCCAGCCACTGCTCGAACGTCAATTCCGATCGTCCCCCCACTTCCCGGTGGCAGACCAGTCCGGGAGGAACGCTCAATCGTTCGAGCGGGTAGTCCTCGTAGGCGCGGATTTCCGAGAGCAAATGGGGACGCGGTCCCACGAGGCTCAT
>JBJTRZ010000526.1:0-3597 GCA_046076415.1 Armatimonadota bacterium | reverse complement strand
CTGGTCGCCGCGCGCGGCGAGCGCGAAACGGCGCGCGGTGCCGGGGCCGATTCGGTGGCGGCACGCCGCGCCGAAACCCGGGTTGCGGTCGCCGAGGCTGCGCTGCGCAAACTGGAAACGGTGCTCGCGGTCGAGGCGATCGAGGCCAAGGACGGCGCGAAGGGCTCCGCGTGGGAGGACGCCGCCCGGCTCGCGACCGCGGCCGCACGCCACCACGCCGTGGCCGTCGCCCGCCGCGAAGGGGTCCTGCGGGAAACCGATCCGCCGTCGCCGGACCGGGACGCCAAGCTCGCGGCCGCGCGCGCCGCGCTCGCCGCCGCGGAGAAATCCCTCGCCGCCGCGCCCTCCACCGACTATCCCAAGCGGACACGGAGCTTTCCCTCCACGAGCACGGGGCGCCGCGCCGCCCTCGCGCGCTGGATGGTCCATCGCGACAACCCCCTCGCCGCCCGGGTCGCCGTGAACCATGTGTGGCTGCGCCACTTCGGTGCCGCGCTCGCCCCGAGCGTGGCGGATTTCGGGCGCAAGGCCCGTCCACCCGTCCATCCCGAACTCCTCGACTGGCTCGCGGTCGATTTCATGGAGCATGGCTGGGACATGAAACGGCTGCACCGGCTGCTCCTCACCAGCGCGGCGTACCAAATGGACGGCCGGCCGGATCCGGCAATGGCCCGGCGCGACCCCGACAATCTCACGCTGTGGCGGATGAACGCGCGGCGGCTCGAGGCGGAGGCCGTGCGCGACAATCTGCTCTTCGCGGCCGGGCACCTCGACGAAATCCGAGGCGGCCCGGAAGTGGATCATCGGGAGGGGCTGGTGTCGCGCCGACGGAGCATCTACCTGCGCACCGCGGCGGAGAAGCAAAGCGAGTTCCTGCAGGTCTTCGACGCGCCGAGCGTGACGGAGTGCTACGAACGCAAGCAGAGCGTGCTCCCGCAACAAGCCCTTGCCCTCGCCAACTCCGAACTCGCGTTGCGGGAAGCCCGGGCGCTCGCCACGGCCATCATCGCCGAACTTCCCTACCCGGAGGCTGCGCCGCGGTTCATCGACCGCGCATGGAACCGCGTGCTCGGCCGATCGCCCCGTCCCGACGAACTGCGCCTCGCCCTCGGATTCCTGGCCGAACGGACCGGCCCTCCGGCCACCCTTGCTCGGCGGTATGCCAACCTCGTCCTCGTGCTCTTCAACCACACGGATTTCGTGACCATCCGATGAACCGACCCGAAACCCATCGTCGATGCGCCGGCGTGACCCGCCGTTCGTTCCTGGCCGACACCGGCATGGGGCTCACGGGCCTCGCGCTCGGGGCGATGCTCGTGCGCGAGGGCAAAGCGTCCCCGGTTGCTCCCGACGACTTGCGGAAACATATCGAGCGCGGAGGCACCGGCAAACGTCCCAAGGCGAAATCCGTCATTTGGATATTCCTGTGCGGCGGCGTCAGCCATCTCGAGAGCTTCGATGTCAAACCGGAACTCAACCGGCACGCCGGCAAGTCGATCGACGAGACTCCGTACCGCGACGTGCTCGATCCGAAGAAGGTGGAGAAGGACATCGTCGGTGGAAACCCCGCCCACGGCAACCGCAAGGTGATCATGCCGCTGCAGACCGGCTACAAAGCCTATGGCAAATCCGGCCTGGTGGTGGGCGATTGGTTCCGCAACATCGGGGAGTGCGCCGACGATTTGGCGGTGGTGCGCTCGCTGTGGACCCTCGACAACGACCACGGCGCCCAGTTGACGTTCCAGACCGGCCGCCACGTGCGGGAGGGCGCGCATCCCACCCTGGGTTCGTGGGCCTGCTACGGGCTGGGAAGCCTCAATGAAAACCTTCCGGAGTACGTTGTGCTCGGCACGCCCACCGGCGACTGCTGCGGCGGCGCCTGGACCCACGGTGGTGCGTACCTGGGACCGGCCCATGCCGGAGTGCGCCTTGCGGTGGACCCGAAACGTCCGCTGCCGTACCTGAGCCCCGCGGAGGAGATGTCGCGGGAGGAGCAGGCGGCGAATTTCGGCCTGCTGGGCAAGCTGAATCGCCTCGCGGGCATCGACTACCCCGACGATCGGGACTTGCAGGCACGGATCAAGGCCTACGAACTGGCGTTCCAGATGCAGACCTCGGTGCCGGAAACCTTGGCCCTCGACAAGGAATCGGCGGAAACCCGCGCCCTCTACGGCATCGACCGCGCCGAAACCAAGTCCTTCGGAGAACTATGCCTGGCGGCGCGTCGCATGGTCGAGCGCGGCGTGCGCTTCGTTCAGGTCTTCCACGGCGGCGGCGGTGGCGGGGCGTGGGACGCGCACGGCGACATCAAAGGCAACCACACCACGCTGGCGGGCCAGGTCGACCAGCCGATCGCGGGATTGCTCAAGGACTTGAAACGGCGCGGCTTGCTCGAGGAAACGCTGGTGGTGTTCGGCACCGAGTTTGGTCGGACCCCGGGAGCGCAGGACACCGGGCGCGACCACCACCCCCAGGGTTTCTGCGCCTGGCTCGCGGGCGGGGGAGTGAAGGGCGGCGTGGTGCATGGCGCAACCGACGAACTCGGTTTCCACGCGGTGGAGGACCGGCATTTCATCACGGACATCCACGCGACGGTGCTGCACCAGTTGGGTCTCGACTCGCGCAAGTTGGAAGTGCCCGGTCGCAAGCGTCTCGACCTCGACCACGGCAGCCCGATCGAAGCGATTCTCGCCTGACCCGAACCCGCGGCGGCGCGAAGCCGATTCGGAGAAACCCGCAGCTGGCGTAACCGGCTCGCTAGGGCCCTTCGGATCCGGGCGCCTCCGCATCGGGTGCGGGCTTGGTACCGGAGCCGTTCGATGTCACTTTCGGAACTTTTCCAAGGGCCGCCCACCGGCCGAGCGCGACGCTGAATCCGAACGTGAACCACAGGGATCACGCAGCGGTCTGCAGGACGATCACCGACTGGCCAACCTTCTCGATCAACGTCGGGTGGGTCTCGGAGTCCGTATCGAAGGCGAGCCAGATCGCGATGGCGATGGCGAAGAACGATGCGGCGGTAAGCGCGGCGACGCAGAGGCTACCGACCACGAGGCGCAGCGCGTAGCCGACGCGGCCAGGCGGGCGCGGGTTCGATGCGACCACACCTTCGGTGATCTTGTCCATGGGTCGGCGTTCGACGCCTGTCACGGGAACGCCTGCCCGTGGGTACTGCCGCGCGCAGTCGCCGCCGGCAATAAAAAACGGGCGGAATCCCGTGGACTCCGCCCGCGTGTCGCGCCGCGACGGCGCTATTTCAGGTTGTAGAAGCTGCGAATGCCGTCGTACACCGCGGTGTCGCCGAGTTGCTCCTCGATGCGCAGGAGCTGGTTGTACTTGGCGACGCGGTCCGAGCGGCTCGGGGCTCCGGTCTTGATCTGCCCGCAGTTGGTGGCCACGGCCAAATCCGCGATCGTGACATCCTCGGTTTCGCCCGACCGGTGCGAAAGGATGGCGGTGTAGCCCGCGCGCTTGGCCATCTCGATCGCCGCCAAAGTTTCGGTGAGCGTGCCGATCTGGTTGACCTTGACCAGGATCGAGTTGCCGATGCCGGACTTGATGCCGTCCTCGAGGCGCTTGGTGTTGGTGACGAACAAG
>JBJTRZ010000525.1:0-2025 GCA_046076415.1 Armatimonadota bacterium | reverse complement strand
GGCCCACGGGTTGCTCGACGACACGCTCGTGGTTTGGGGCGGGGAGTTTGGCCGCACGCCCACCGCCGAGAGCGCCGATGGACGCGAGCACCATCCCTTCGGATTCACCATGTTCCTCGCCGGCGGCGGGGTCCGCTCCGGAGTGGTGCACGGCGCGACCGACGAGTTTGGCTGGCACTCTGTCCAGGACATCGTGCACGTGCACGACCTGCACGCCACCATCCTCCACCTGCTCGGCCTCGACCATACGAAACTGACCTACCGATTCGGAGGGCGCGACTACCGCCTCACCGATGTGTATGGAAACATCGTCAAGGGGCTGCTCGCCTGACCCGGCGGTTCCCAACGAAAGGTTTGTCCCCCATGCAGGATTCCCGCGCACCGTCGTCCGACCAGCTGCGCAATTGGCTGCGGCCCGTTTGGACCGGACGCGCGATCGCCGACGAATCGGTGTTCTTCGTGGTGGGCGACGACGGAGTGGGTGCCGCACCGCTGCTCGCCACGCCACGCGGACGGGTGCAATTGCGATCCGCCGACGGCGCCACCGAGTATGTGGAAGGGCGGGACTTTCGCGTGGACGGGCGGCATTTGCGCCTGCTTCCGGGCACCCGCATCCCTGCGCGCACCGTGGCCGAATTGCATCCTCCCCCCGGGGCGCCGAACTCGATCGCGGCTTCGCGCGACGGAAAAACGCATTTGTATTTCGGGGAGGGACACTTCTGGCACGATCAGCAGTGCGCCGCCAGCTATCGGCACCGCGGCGATGGCGCGCTTCCCGTTCCGGCCTCGGCACGGCGCCAATTGCCGCGTTTCGCCGCCCGGATCGCGCGCCGGGAACCCGTTCGGCTCGTGGCCCTCGGCGATTCGATCACCGCGGGGGGAAACGCTTCGGGGCGGACCGGCGCACGGCCGTGGATGCCGGCCTGGCCGGAGCTCGTGGCCTGGGCGCTCGCGGATCGCACCAAGGCCGGGTTCGAACTGGTCAACCTGGCGGTGGGAGGAATGTCGAGCCCGTGGGGGCTCGAGCGGGCACCCGCGTGCATCGACGCGAAGCCCGACCTGATGTGGATCGCCTTCGGTATGAACGACGCGTCGGGGCGCCGTCCCGCCGGGGAATTCGCCGATACGGTGCTGCGGACGGTCGATGCGGTGCGCGCGAAGGTGCCGACCTGCGAGTTTGTCCTGGTGGCGGGCATGACCGGCAATTCCGAATGGGTGCACAGCGCCCCGGAGCTCTACGATGCCTACCGCGACGCGCTGGCCCGACGGGTGGGCGACGGCATCGCGCTCGCCGATGTCACCACCGTTTGGAAGGCGGTGGCGGCCCGCAAATCGTGGCTGGACCTGACCGGAAATGGCGTGAATCACCCCAACGACTTCGGGCACCGACTGTACGCCTCGACGGTGCTCGCCACCCTCGGATGCGATTGATGGCGCCGCGCATCGACGCGGTGGAGCCGCCGTCGTGGTGGCTTGGCACGCGGCATCCCCGCCTGCGTTTGCTTCTGCGCGGAGCGGGTCTCGAGGGCGCGCGCGTGTCGCTCGAGGGAAGCGGTGCCACGGTCCGCGCGAACCGATGGACCCCGGGGGGCGGGTACGTGTTCGTGGATTTGCGGATCCACCCGGATGCCCGCCCGGGCCGCCGGACCGTGGTGGCCACGACGCCCGCGGGCCGCGCAACCGCGTCCTTCGAATTGTTTCCCGCGGCGGCGGCTCGGACGCGGCCGCTCGGGACCGACGACGTGCTCTATTTGGCGGTGCCGGATCGGTTCCGGGACGGCGATCCGGGCAACAATCGGCCCCGGGGCGCCGAGGATCTCTACGATCCGCGACGTCCACGACATTTCCATGGAGGGGATCTGGCGGGTCTGCGCAAGGCGCTGCCCTACCTCCAGGACCTGGGGATCACCGCGGTGTGGACCACGCCGATCGTGGCCAACAGCCCGCGTCCGCATCCAACGGTGACCTACCGGGGCGAGCCGGCGATCGATTACCACGGATACGGGGCGGTGGATGGCTACGCGG
>JBJTRZ010000524.1:0-21945 GCA_046076415.1 Armatimonadota bacterium | reverse complement strand
CCCGCCGCTTTTCATTTCGGCTTTCCCGGTTGGAACGGTTTCAGGCGCTCGCGCCCGCGAGATATTCGTCGACCGTCCGCACACCCATCGGCTCGCCGGCCCGCTTCGCGGCAAGTGCGAGGAGCAGGGCCTTGGCGGTGTCGAGCGAGGTGAGGCAGGGGACACTGCGCTCCACGGTGGCGCGGCGAATCAGCGCACCCTCCTGCTCGATGCGCTTGTCCTTGCTGATGGTGTTGACCACCAGCCCCACGCGGCCGGCGTGGATTTCGGTGACCAGATTGGGATCGCCCTCGCCGATCTTGGCCACGCGGGTGGCGTCGATCCCATGGGCGGCTAGGAGGTCGGCCGTACCGCCGGTTGCCATGAGCGGATACCCCATGGCCGCGAATTCGCGCGCGATCCCGACGGCTTCCGGCTTGTCGGCGTCGGCGACCGTGAAGAGCACCGCCCCCTCGATCGGCAGGCGCACACCGGCCGCGACCATCGCCTTGTAGAGGGCGCCCGGGTAGGTGGAATCCTGTCCGAGAACCTCGCCGGTCGACTTCATCTCGGGACCGAGCGGAATATCCACTCCGACGAGTTTTTGGAACGAGAACACCGGCGCCTTCACCGCGGGGTTGGGCTCTTCCGGCCAGAGTCCCTCGGGGTAGCCCATCGACTCGAGCGACTCGCCGAGGATGCAGCGGGTGGCCACCTTGACCATGGGAATGCCCGTGATCTTGGAGAGGTAGGGCACCGTGCGGGAGGAGCGCGGGTTGACCTCGGTGACGTAGGGTTGATCGCCTTCGCAAACGAACTGGATGTTCATCAGGCCGACCACGTGCATGGCCTTGGCGAGTCGGGTGGCGTAATCCGCGATACGTTCCTTGACCACATCGGAAACGGTCTGCGGGGGATAGACGGCCATCGAGTCGCCGGAATGGACCCCTGCGCGTTCGATGTGCTCCATTATGCCCGGGAGCAGGCACCGCTCGCCGTCGGAGATGCAGTCGACCTCGAGTTCCTTGCCGAGGACGTATCGATCGACGAGGATGGGCGCCTTGGGGGATACATCCACCGCGTAGGTCATGTAGGCCCGCAGTTCGTCCTCGTTGTAGACGATTTCCATGGCGCGGCCCCCGAGCACGTAGCTGGGTCGGACCAGGACCGGGTAGCCGATCTCGCGGGCGACATCCACCGCCGCCTCGGTGCTGCTCACGGCGAGGCCGTCGGGTTTGGGGATTTCGAGCTCGCGCAAAAGGCGCTCGAAGAGGTGCCGGTCCTCCGCGAGGTCGATCGAATCGGCCGACGACCCGAGCACCTTCACCCCGGCGTCGGCCAGCGAACGCGCCAAATTGATCGCGGTTTGGCCGCCGAATTGAACCACGACGCCTTCGACCGGAGCTTCCCGGTCGAGGATGTTGAGGACGTCCTCGGTGGTGAGCGGTTCGAAATACAACCGATCGGAGGTGTCGAAGTCGGTCGACACGGTCTCGGGGTTGTTGTTGATGATGACCGCTTCGCAGCCCGCTTCGCGGAGCGCCCAGACGCAGTGGACGGAGCAGTAATCGAATTCGATGCCCTGGCCGATGCGGATGGGGCCGCTTCCCAGGACGACGACCTTTTTCTTGGCCATGGATCCTCCCGGCCACGCCCTACCGGACGCGGGGACGTGCAAAAACCCGCGACCACGGTGGGGGGACCGTTCGATTATACCACGGCGAGGGTGGAAATCGGGCACCGCGAATCCGTACCGACGCGGGTTCGCGGATACAATGGGCCATGGGCGAAACGCGGATTTCCGCCGGGGCGATGCTCGAACTGGCGCGTTGGAACACACCGACGATCTACAACGGTTGGGAGCAGATCACCCGCGCGAACGCGGGGCGCGACGGTTTCAATGTCGAGCCGCTGGTCGACCATATGCCGGGCCTCGGCGCGATGTGCGGGCGCGCGATCACGCTGGTGATCGAGCCGGGCAATCCGGAGCATCCCAAGGCGAATCCCGACGCATGGATCGAGTATTGGCGTTATGTGTCCTCCGTTCCCGGCCCCAAGGTCGTGATGGTGCAGGATCTCGACAAGCCGTCGGTGTGGGGTTCGGCCTGGGGCGAGGTCAACGCCAGCGTGCACAAGGCGTTTGGCTGCCTCGGAGCCATCGTCGACGGGGGCGTGCGCGACCTCGCCGAGATGGAGTCCGTGGCGTTCAAGGTCTTGTCGCGCACCACCTGCGTTGGGCACGCGTTCGCCACCCCGGTCCGCTGGGGAGTCGATGTCGAGGTGTTCGGCCGCCGCGTCGCCCCGGGGCAACTGATCCACGCCGACCGGCACGGATTCCTGGCGGTGCCGGCCGAGGACGAGGCGCGATTGCTCGAGGCGGCGCGCATCATGGACACCAACGAATGCGTCACGTACCTCGCGGCCGTGCGCGACGGCGCGGGGAATGGGCCGGAGGCGACGATGGCGGCGCTCGAGGCGGCGCGCGAACGATTCCGCTCCACCGTTCGGACCCATTTCGGGGCGGGCGGCGAATGGTGAAGGGCCACGACACGCTCCGAAAGGAATTCGCATGATCCGCAAGCCCCAGTCCCCCTGTCCCGGTTGCGGCGCGTTCGCGCGCGTTTCCAAGGAGGGTCGTTCCACCTGCGCCTACTGCGGCGCCACGTTGCCCCCGTTGCCGTTCACGCATGCCGGAGGCATTTGCGAACTGGATTCGCCGCTGCGCATCGGGCTTCGTGGTCGGTTGGAGGGCAAGGAATACGTGATTGTCGGGCGCTTGTCCTACGACGAGACGCAGGACGATGAAACGTGGCAATGGGATGAGTGGGTGCTGCTCAGCCAGGACGGCGAGGCCCGTTATCTGGAATACGACGAGGGCAAGTGGACCTTGGCCCAGGCGTGGCTCGACGGCCCCGACTACGAATCGGCGTTCGCCCAGGTCGGCAACGAAGTCACCGTTTCCACTGGCACCGCGAAGATCGTCGAAGAGGGAACGGGTCGTTTGTGCGGTGCGGAAGGGGAGATTCCGTGGCCGATTCGGATTGGCGAGCGCGTGCGCTACGCCGAGTTCAAGGGACCCGGGATCGCGAAGCTGAGCGTGGAATGGTCGGGCGGTGGGGACGCGGAGTGGTACCGTGGGCGCCCGATGACCAATTTGGAAGTCCTGCAAACGTTTGGTTTGGCAACGATGCTCGAGGAGCAAGTGCGCATCGAGGCCACGAAGACCGACCGTAAACGATTCGGGTGCCTCGGCGTCCTCCTCGCGCTCGTTTCCTTGGTGGGATGGGGCTGGGCCGACCGCGGCACCGGAATGGTCGTCGCCCAGGCCACCGTGCCCTCCTCCCGCCTCGCCGACCCGACGCCCGTGATCCAAGGCGTTCCGCTCTCGCCCGCCAACCGCGTGCATCGATTGTCATTGCGGACAACCGGTCTGTCGCAGTCCTCGCTTTGGGTGCAGGCCCTGCTCGAGGACGCGGAGGGGTTGTCGGTGGACACCGACGCGGAATTCTGGGACGAGACGGGTTTCGACGAGGACGGCGCCTGGCATGAGTCCTATGTCTCGTCCGACATGGACTTCCGGGTGGTAAAGCAGGGAACGTACGCGGTGAAGCTGGTGGCGGATCCGGAAACCGTCGGGGCCAATTACCCGGTGACGGTCGTGCTGACGGCGCGGGGAATGCACCCGGCGCCGTTGTTGGCGTTTGGTATCGGTTCCCTTTGCGTCGGAGCGTTGTCGTTGATCCTGGCCCAGACCCTCAAGCCCACGTGGGCGAGGAAGGGGCCGGGGTTCCTCGAGTCGCTGGGCAGGCGATACGGGCCGTGACAACGCCGACCTATCGTATTCTGACCGTTCTGCTGGTTGCCGGGTTCGTGCTGGCGTGGGCCGCCGCATGGCTCGGCTGGTTTGCCCGACCCGGTGCGGTCACGTTGGCGCAGCGCAATGCGGTTCGATCCCACAGCGTCCGCATCGGCTCGAGATACATGGGCGGTGGTCCGCATTTCGGCAAATAGGGGATCCGAGCGCGCGGGCGTGCGGGGGCGATCCCGTTTCGGGAAAGGAGCGATGGCGAAGATGGTCCGTCGAGGAATGCAACGAGGGTTCTTGCTGGGGATGTTGGCGTGGCTGCCGGTCGCGGCGCGGGCCCAAGGGAGCGCGGCTCCGGCCCGCCCGGGCTTGCTCGAGGAGTTCATGTCGACATTGGTCTTCGGGGTGGTGGGCATCGTGCTCGCCATCGTTGGTTTCAAGTTGTTCGATCTGGTAATCAAGGCCGATATCGAAAAGGAGATTTTCGAGAACGGCAATCGCGCCGCGGCCATGCTCGCCGGCGCGGTGGTGCTCGGGGTTTGCCTGATCGTCGCCATGACCATCCACTCGTGACCGTTGCCGGCCAGGGCGATCCCTCGGGTGGCGCCGCGCTCGAGGGCACTCCTGCCGGCGGGGGCGAACCGGGGGATCGCACCGAGGCGATGGCGCTGCTCGCCACGGTGTTTCTGGTGGCGGCCTGCGGTCTGGTATACGAACTCCTGCTGGGGACCGTCTCGTCGTACCTGATCGGTTCGAGCGTCACCCAATTCTCGCTGTGCATCGGCACGTTCGTGGGGGCGATGGGCCTCGGATCGTGGCTTTCCCAGTGGATCGAGCGGGGGCTGCTGCGCTGGTTCCTCGGAGTCGAGGTCGCGCTCTCCCTGGTTGGCGGACTCTCGGCCTGGGCGATCACCGCGTCGTACGTGTTCCTGGGCTCGGGGTATTGGTTCGTGCTCTTCGGAGTGCTGATCGTGATCGGAGCGCTGGTGGGGATCGAACTCCCGCTCCTCACCCGTTTGCTCGCCCGATACGGAACGTTCCGTTCGGTGATCGCCAACGCACTGTCGTTCGACTACGTGGGCGCGCTCCTCGGTTCGATCGCCTTTCCCTTGGTGTTGCTGCCGTGGCTGGGCACCACCCGCACCGCGTTCCTGATCGGACTGGTGAACCTGGGCGCGGCCGCCATCAACCTCCATGTGTTCCGTCGCCGATTGCGGGGGCGGACCGGCCCGGCGATCGTGCTGGTCGCGATTGCGGTGGCGATGGGGGCGGGGCTGCTGGTGGCCGATCGCGCCACGCGTTGGTTCGAACAGCGCTTGTACGACGATCAGGTCCTGCTCGCCACGCAGACCCGATATCAACGCATCGTGTTGACGCGCAATCGCAACGATTTGCGTTTGTATCTCGACGGTAATCTGCAGTTTTCGTCCGTGGACGAATACCGGTACCACGAGGCGTTGGTGCATCCGGCGATGGCCGCCGCGCCGTCGCGCCGCGAGGTGCTCATATTGGGGGGTGGCGATGGACTCGGGTTGCGGGAGGTCCTGCGCTGGAAGGACGTTCGTCGCGCCACTTTGGTGGACATCGATCCCGAAATGACGCGTCTTGGCCGGAGGTTCCCGGCGCTTCGCACGCAGAACGGAGGCGCATTCGAGGACCCGCGGGTGCGGTTGGTCCACGCCGACGCGTTCAAGTTCCTGGAGACCGATCCCGATCTTTACGACGTGGTGGTGGCGGACCTGCCCGATCCCAACAACGAGGTTCTGGCGCGTCTGTACACCAATGGATTCCACGCGCTGGTGCGTCGGCGGCTTGCCCGGGGAGGCCTTTTCGTCACGCAGGCCACCTCGCCGTTGTTCGCCCGCGAGGCGTTTTGGTGCATCGACGCGACGTTGCGCTCGGAAGGGTACGCCACCGCGCCCTACCACGCGTATGTTCCCAGTTTCGGGGATTGGGGCTGGATCCTCGCGCGACCCGGGAAGGTGCCTGTCGACTTGGCCCGCCATCCCGCGCCGGCGGGGATGGGGCTGCGGTTCGTGGGGAGCGGGTCCGCCGCGACGCTCACCGCCTTCGATGCCGACACGGCCCGCGTGAACGCTCCGGTGTGCCGAACGGACCGCCTGGAAGTGCTCCGGCTTTACGAGCGCGGCGTGCGCCAGTGGGAAACGAACTAAAGAGCCGGGCGCCGTTTCAGCGGGTTTCGGGGGGCGGTTGGATCGCCTGTTGCCGCAGGGCGTGGTCGGCAAGCACCAGCGCGACCATCGCCTCGACCGCGGCGACCGCCCTGGGCAACACGCACGGATCGTGACGCCCCTTGGCTTCGAAAACCGCGGGTTCGCCGTCGACGGTCACGGTCTGTTGGGATGCGTTGATGGTGGCGGTGGGTTTGAACGCGACTCGCAGCACGATGTCCTCGCCGTTCGAGATCCCGCCTTGAATCCCACCCGACCGGTTGGTGCGCGTGCGCACCGCTCCATCCCGCATTTCGAACGCGTCGTTGTGCGTGGTTCCGCGCAGGTCGGTCGCGCCGAACCCTTCGCCGATTTCGAATCCGCGGGTGGCGGGCAGCGACATGAGGGCATGGGCAAGGTCGGCCGTGAGTTTGTCGAAGACCGGCTCGCCGAGGCCTGCGGGCACCCCCCGCGCCACCAACTCGACCACGCCGCCGAGGCTGTCGCCTTCCCGGCGCGCGGTTTCGATCGCCTCGACCATGCGCTCGGACGCCGCGGGATCGGGGCAGCGGGTGATCTGCGCGTCGACATCCGCCTCGCGCACCGTGGCCCGGTCCACCATTGCCTCGATTCCCCCGATCCTCCGGACGTAGCCCACGATCTCGATCCCGTGGCGCAGGCCGAGGAGTTTGCGCGCGAGCGCCCCGGCGGCCACCCGACCGATCGCCTCGCGATACGACGCGCGCCCACCCCCACGCCAGTCTCGGATGCCATCGTACTTGACATGGTAGGTGAAATCGGCGTGGCTGGGCCGGAAGAGATCCTTGAGTTCGGAGTAGTCCTTGGAGCGTTGGTCGGTGTTCTCGACCACCATGGCCACGGGGGTGCCGGTGGTGATTCCTTCGTGAACTCCGCTCAGGATCCTGACGACATCCCCTTCCCGGCGCTGCGTGGTGATGCGGCTCTGGCCGGGGCGCCGTCGATCCATATCATGCTGGATCTCGTCCTCGGTGATCGGGATTCCCGGGGGGCAGCCATCGACGATGCAACCCACGGCGGGGCCGTGCGATTCCCCGAACGTCGTGACTCGAAACAGCGTGCCGAAGGTGCTTCCCGCCATCGCCCCATCCTACCGTAGGCCCCGGTACAATGCCCCGTGGCGCTTCCAGAGGTCCCGCGGCTCGAGGGGGCGTGGGACGATCTGCCGGCGCGGGCCGATCGTCGACCCCCGCGCGTTCGCTGGATCGTTTCCCCCGCCTACGACCTGTCGTTCTTCATCGGCAGCTGCGCGTTGACCGTGGCGTTCCATTTCCTCTGGCGGGAGGCCCACCGCTTTGGTGCGTTCCTGCGCGGCGACTCCATCCTGATCACCTATTTCCTGTTCACCGCCTGCTTCGACCACCCGCATATCTTTCAAACGTTTTCCCGCACCCACCTCGATCGGGGCGAGTTTGCGCGGAGGAGGGGGCTGCACACCTGGGGGCTGGCCGCGTGCATCGCGCTGGGCTTCGTCCTGATGGGGCTGGGGCTCGAAGGCTGGATCATCGTGGGGGCGGCGGTGTTCGGCACCTGGCACATCATTCGCCAGCACTGGGGTTTCCTGAAGATCTACAAGGGGCTCAACAACGATCGGGATCCGATCGACAACGTGTTGGACGGTGTCACGTATTTCACGGCGATGTTCGCGTGTTTCTTCCACGATTGGGGCGACCTCCGGGGACCTTTGGTGGTCTACGGGGACCTCAAGGTGGATGCTCCGAGCCTGCCGGGCGAGTGGGGCGAGGGCCTTTGGACGTTTTTCCTCGCCGTGCTCGTGGTGTTCGGATTTCGCCAGGTCCAGCGGGTGGCGACGGGGCGCGGGCTCGATGTTCCCAAGTTGCTGTTGATGACCACCGCCATTGGAACGCATTGGTTCGTCTTCTTCGCGACGAGCACGCCATTCCTGGTGGCGGAGGCCCTGGAGACCGTTTACCACGACGTCCAATATCAGGGGTGGATGATGCGGTTCCAGCGGGTTCGGTTTCCGGAGGTGCGCGGCATCGTGGCCAAGTGGATGGCGGCGGCGCTCGCCTACGGTCTCGTGGTGGGTACGGTCGAGATGCTGGGGCTCATGCGGCCCGGTTCGTGGGCGATGTGGTGCTTTGTTCCGTTCACGATGGTGGTGGTTTGGCACTACATCGTCGACGGATTCGTGTGGCGCACGCGCGACGATCCGGCGCTTCGGGAGATGTTCGCCTCGGGGGAACCGCGCGCCCGCTAGGTCGAGGGGGCGCGCCGCACCGGCAGGATCGCGTCGAGGCCCATGGCGGCCGCGACCATGAGGGCGGGTAGCACAGGAACCGAATAGCGTCCGAGCGCGAGGAGCGCCGCGAGGGTCAGGTTCAGCGTGATGCAGGGGCCAAGAACGGGCCACAATGCGGTACCGCGGCGGTGGGCCCGGAGCCATCCGAGGAGTGCGAGGACCCATCCCAAGAAAGCCAGCCCGCCAATGACCAAGGAGTTGGTCTTCGACGTCATTTCGTACCAGAACGTTGCCAGGCCGACAACAAACTTTCGCGGGAACGCCAGTGGGTCGGCGCGCAGTCGCTCGGCCACCACTTCCCCGAGTACGCGCTCGGTTTCGATGTCGTCACGTTCCCAGATGAGTCCCCGTTTCGAGAATTCATCCCTGAACCACGCGTTGCACTCGTTTTCGGCGTCGGTGTAGGGCGGCCGAGCGAGCGTGGCGTACTCGGGCTTCGAGAACACCAATCCCCGGAGCATGGCGTCGTTGAAGCCGGTCGTGACCGGAACGATCCGGCCACCGGTGGCGATCGCGTTGCGGACGGTCCATGGTGCGATAACGAACGCGGCCGCCGCGACGATGGCGGCGTAACCGGCTCGGGGGATCGCTGAACGCGGTCCGTTGCACCGGCACCGTTCGATCATCAACAAAGCGATAAACACCGGAAGCCAGGGCAAAATGACCGCTTTGGTCAATCCGGCGAGGCCAAAGGCGACCCCGAGGGCGGCACCGCGCCGCACATCGGGCTGCGCGCGGAATCCGATGCCGGCATGGACGACCCAAGTCAAAAGGAATGCGAACAGGGTTTCCAGGTGCAGGTCCGCGACGTATCGCAAAAGGCCGGGATGCCATACGCACAGCCAGCCGGCGATCCATCCGGTGCGAGGCCCGTTCAAACGTTGCCCGATGCCCTGCGCCAGCGCGCAGGTGGCTGCAAACAGCACGCATTGCACCGCGAGCACAATCCAGGGGTTCGGCCCGAAAAGCGTGTAGAGTCCTCCGATCATCAACGGATAGAGCGGGCCACGTCGTCGCAGCACCACGCCGGCCCCCTCGAAGCCGCGCCCTTCCGCCAAATTGCGGCCGAGTTCGGAAAACCCATACGGGTCGGGTCGCGTATCCACCCAGCCTTGGGATCGAAAGCCGAAGGCCACGAGGGCGGCGGCGACGATCAGGGCGGCCCCGAAGACCAGAGCGGTATGAGGTAAGCGTAACGGCGGGAGCGTGGTTTTGGAGGGTGGAATCGGCATCGGAGCGTTTGCGCCTCAAGGTGATTATGGTCGCAGGCGGCCGGTCCTCCAGAGGGAATGCGGCGTCGTCGGCACCGCGGTCTGCTACAATTGCCGGGGAGGCGAAGCGTGGCGTCACGGCATGGTGCGATTTTCCCAACCGTGGCCGCGTTGGCCGGGTTGGTGGCGGCGGGAGCCGCTTGGCAAGCGGCGAAGGTTCGGATGGGGCGGCAGCCCGACGGAACGTTCGTGGTCTCGAGCGGGCGGCGCATCGAGCCGGGAACGATCGCCTTCGATGGCCGTCCCGTGGACATTGCGGTGCATCCCTCGGGCGGGTTCGCCGCGGTCGTGGGACAGAACCGCGTTTTGCTCGTGGACGAAAAAGGCGTGGTTCCCGGGGGCGAGATGCCGCTGGGCGCCGGCGCGGCGTTCCACGGCATTGTCTGGCATCCGGACGGCGATCGGTTCTTCGCGAGCACCGCCAACGGCACGGTGGTGGAGGGGTTGCTGGGCGCGGGACGTTCGCTCCATCCCGGCCGCCGGTTCGAACCCAAACCCGACGGCGCCAAGGGCAACCCCCGCCCCGGAGGCATGGCGATCACTAAGGACGGAACGCGCCTGTTCGTGGTCGCGATGGATCGCGACACGGTGGCGGAGTTCGATCTGGTCGGCGGCCGCTTGGTGTATGAATATCCGACCCACCGTTTCCCGTTCACCGTGGCGCTTTCGTCGGATGAGAAAACGTTGGTGGTGTCCAACTGGGGTGGTCGGCCGCCCAAGGATGGCGACGACCCGGAGGAAATCGAATCCTCGAACGGCGTGCTGATGGTGATCGATCCCAAAGGGGGAGCGTCCACCGGGACCGTGGCCCTGATCCCGCGTTCGGGCAAGCCGGCCGCCCATATTCCCGTGGGAATCCATCCGACCGCTTTGTGCGTCGATGGCGATCGCGTCTGGGTCGCCAACTCGGGCTCGGACACGATTTCGGAGATTTCGGTGTCGTCGGCACGGGTGACACGCACGACGCCGCTACGCTGGGGTCGTCTTTCGCTGTACGGGGCCGTGCCCTCCGCGCTCGCCCTGAACGGATCGGAACTCTTGGTGGCCTGCGGTGGCGACAACGCCGTTGCGGTGGTCGATCCGGAGGGCGGGAAGGTGCTCGGTTACCGCCCTGCCGGCTATTTCCCGATCGCGATCGGGGTCGCGGGCTCCAAGGCGTACGTGGTCAACACCAAGGGCAACGGGTCCGTGCGCGAAACGGAGAAGGGCAAGCCGGGGAACGCGCACGATTTCCAGGGAACCGTTTCCGTGGTGGATCTGGCGGCGGATCTCGTCCCGGCCACCGCAAGGGTCGCCGAACTCAATGGCTGGAACCGCGATCGGCGCGAGCTCGATCCGGTCCATCCCGTGTATTCCGGGGCGATCGAGCATGTGGTCTACATCATCAAGGAAAACCGGACCTACGACGAGGTGTTCGGGGACATGCCCCAAGGCAACGGCGACAAGGCGCTCTGCGGCCTCGGGGAAACCGTCACGCCGAACCACCACAAACTCGCCCGCGAATTCGCCCTTTTCGACAACGGCTACGTGAGCGGGACCAATAGCGCCGATGGCCACAACTGGACCGATGGCGCGCTGGCCAACGACTATTTGGAACGTTTCTACACGGGCTACCGGACCTATCCCGATGATGGCGACGATCCGATGGGGCGGAACCCGAGCGGCTATATCTGGGATGCGGCGCGGCGCAAGGGGCGGACCGTGCGCATCTACGGCGAGTTCGCCGACGATGCGCGCAACAAGGTGATTCCCGAGCCGAAGGACTGGCTCGAGGTCTTTCGCGCGCGCGGCACCCGGAAATTCCGCTTCGAAACGGTGCCCAGCATCCGCGCCAACAAAGCCCTTTACCATCCGGAGTACCTGTACTGGCCGCTCCTCCAATCGGACCAACACAAGGCGGACCTGTTCATCGACGAATACCGGACGATGAGCCGGGAACGGCGCGTGCCGAACTTGATGGTGCTTTCGCTTCCCGCGGATCATACCGAGGGCCTTTCCGATCAGTATCCCAAGCCGCGGTCGATGGTCGCCGACAACGACTTGGCACTGGGCCGGATCGTGGATGCGGTGAGCCATTCCCCCGAATGGGCGAGGACCGCGATCGTGGTGGTCGAGGACGACGCGCAGGCGGGGCCGGACCATGTCGACGGGCACCGGAGCGTGCTGATGGTCTTCAGCCCGTGGATGCGTCGCGGGGTGGTCGATTCGACCATGATCACGACCGTCACGTTGCTGCGCACCATCGAGAAGATGCTCGGGCTCGACCCGATGAATCGAATGGACGCGTTGACGCCGCCATTGTTGTCGTGTTTCGCCGACAAGCCGGACAACCGGCCCTACGACCACGTGCCGAACCGAATTCCCCTCGACGACATGAATGTTCCGCGGTCGGCCCTTTCGCCCTCGGAACGCGTGTGGTACGACCGTTCGGCCGCGCTCGATTGGTCGGGCATGGACCGCGCGGATTTCCACGAACTCAACCTCGTCCTGTGGCACCACCTGCACCCGGGAACACCTTGGCCGATGCGCCCTTCGGCCACTTTGGCGGAGAACGATTGACATGACCGAGCGCTTGCTGCTCCACATCGACGGAACGGATACGGAAGCCCATGGCGGCGCGACCACGGTTCTGGCCAATCCGGCAACCGGGGAACCTTTGGCGCAGTGCGCCGACGGCGGGGCCACCGACATCGCGCGGGCGGTCGACGCGGCGCAGGCGGCGTTCGCCAGCGGTGTATGGTCCCGCGTTTCGACCGGCACCCGGGTCGCCGTGCTCCACCGCATCGCCGCGTTGCTGCGCGAACGTGCCGAGGAGATCGCCTTGGTCGAAACCCGCAACGTGGGCAAGCCGATCGGCGACTCCCGCTGGGAGGTTGGGGCGGCCGCGCGCTGCTTCGAATACTACGCGGGCTTGATTCCGGCCGTGGGCGGCGTGACCGTCCCGGTCGCGGCCAACGGCACCGCGTTCACGTGGCGCGAGCCCGTGGGCGTGTGCGGTTTGATCGTCCCTTGGAATTTCCCATTGCTCATCACCGCGTGGAAGGTTGCTCCTGCGTTGGCGGCGGGGTGCACGGCGGTCGTGAAGCCTGCGCCGGCCACGCCGATGACCGCGCTCCTGCTGGCCGGCATCGCGAAGGAGGCGGGGTTGCCGGACGGCGTGCTCAATGTGGTGCCGGGCGGCGACGAGGCCGGGGCGGCGCTGGTGCGCCATCCCCATGTGCGCAAGATCTCCTTCACCGGATCGTCGTCGGCCGGGCAGCACGTGCTGCGCAGCGGCGCGGACGATCTGAAGCGGGTTTCCCTCGAACTTGGGGGCAAGTCGGCGACGGTGGTGTTCGCGGACGCCGATGTGGCGAAGGCGGCGGCCACGGGAATGTCGGTTTTCGGCAATGCGGGCCAGGACTGCTGCGCCCGCGGGCGTATCTTGGTCGAACGTTCGATCCACTCGCAGTTCGTCGACGCGTTCGTGGCGGGCGCGCAGGCGGCGCGGATCGGCGACCCGGAGGACGATGCGGTGGAGATCGGCTCGCTGATTTCCCGCGCCCACCGCAGCCATGTCGATCGCTTCGTGCAGACCGCCCGCGCCGACGGGGCCCGTGTGCTGTGCGGCGGAGGGGAACCGGCGAACGTCGATCCGCGGGGCGCCTACTATGCACCGACGGTGCTGGTGGACGTGGATCCGCGGATGGAAATCTTCCGGGAGGAAGTGTTTGGTCCGGTCGCGGCCATCGTGCCCTTCGACACGGAGGCCGAGGCGATCGGCCTCGCAAACGACAGCCGGTACGGTTTGTCGGGCTCGGTGTGGACCCGCGATATCGGCCGCGCCCTCCGGGTGGCCAAGGGCATCGAGACCGGGGTTCTCTCCATCAACACCAGCAGCAGCGTCCATCAGGAAATGCCGTTTGGCGGGCGAAAGCACAGCGGAATCGGGCGCGACCTCGGCAAGTCGGCGCTGGATCAATACACCGAATGGAAGAGCGTTTTCGTGGCCGCCGATTGAGCGGAAAGGGATAGCAATGTCGACACCACCGTCCGATGGCCGTCTCACGGTCGAAACCCTGCGCGCATTGGTCGAGGCCGGTGCGATCCACACCGTGCTCGCCGTTTTCCCCGACTGGTACGGCCGGTTGATGGGCAAGCGTATTCCCGCTCGGTTCTTCCTCGAAAACATTGTCGAGGACGGATTCCATGCCTGCGACTACCTGCTCGCCTGCGACATGGAGATGGAGGCGGTGCCCGGATACGGATTCGCCAACTGGGAGCGCGGCTACGGCGACATGCACGCGGTGCCCGATTTATCGACGTTGCGGATTGCGGCATGGGCTCCCGGAAATGCGCTGGTGCTCTGCGATTTGCACGATTCCAAGGATCATTCCCGCATCGGCGTTTCGCCTCGCGGACTCCTGCGCAACCAGCTCGAGCGGGCACGGTCCCTTGGCTTCTCCGCCAAGGGCGGGTCGGAATACGAGCTGTACTTGTTCTCCGATAGTTATGCCGATGCGCGCGCCAAGCACCACCACGACCTGCGGCCGATCGGGGATTACAACGAGGATTACCACATCCTGCAGGGGTCCCGGGAAGAGCATGTGATGGGCCGGCTGCGCGGGGTGCTCGACGCGAGCGGGGTTCCCGTGGAGAGCAGCAAAGGCGAGGCGGGACTCGGCCAACAGGAGCTCAACCTCCGATTCTCCGAGGTGCTCGAACAGGCGGATCGCAACGTGCTCTACAAGCACGCCGCCAAGGAGGTCGCCTCGGCGGCCGGCCAATCCGTCACGTTCATGGCGAAATGGGATGAGCGGCACACGGGTTCCAGCGCGCACCTGCACCTGAGCTTGTGGAACGTTGCCGACGACTCCCCCGCGTTCGCGGGCGATGTGCCGGTGGGCCCCGTGCGTGGATCCGACACGTTCCGCTGGTTCCTCGGTGGTTGGATGCGCCACGCCCGCGATTTGTCGGTGTGCTGGGCTCCGTATCCGGCGTCGTACAAACGGTACCAGTCGCGTTCCTGGGCCCCGACATCGATCGCCTGGAGCTACGACAACCGAACGGCCGGTTTCCGTGTCGTGGGTTCGGGCAAATCTCTGCGCATCGAGTGCCGGTTGCCGGGCGCGGATGCGAATCCCTACGTTGCGTACGCCGCGGCGCTGGCGGCCGGACTCGACGGCATCGAGAATCGCATCGAGCCGCCCGATTGCTTCGAAGGCGATATCTACGCCGCGCGCACGTTGCCCCAGGTCCCAGCCACGAGCTACGAGGCCATCGCCGCGTTCGAGCAGTCCGAATTCGCGCGGCGCGTGCTTGGGGAATCGCTCCACGCGCACTATCTTCATTTCGTGCAAACGGAGCAACGGTGCTTCGATGCGGCGGTCACCAGTTGGGAGCGGGCCCGGTATTTCGAGCGGGCCTGAGGAAAGGAAGCTTCGATGCGTTTGCAAGGCAAGGTCGCGCTGATCACGGGCGCCGGGTCGGGAATTGGTCGGGAGACCGCGCTGCGTTTCGCCGCCGAAGGGGCGCGGATCGTGGTGGTGGATCTCGGCGAGGAGGCCGGAGCCGGCACGGTGGATTTGGTGAAGGCGGCCGGCGGCGACGCCGCGTTCGTGAAGGCCGATGTCTCGAAGGCGTCGGATGCCGAGGCCATGGTGGCGTTCGCGGAATCCACCTTCGGGCGCCTCGACATCCTGTTCAACAATGCGGGGATCTCGCATATCGCCGACGACAACGCGGAAACCACCGAGGAGCATGTCTGGGATCTGACGTTCGACGTGAATGTCAAGGGCGTGTTCCTGGGCTGCAAGTACGGAATCCCGGCGATCCGACGCGCGGGTGGCGGCTCGATCATCAACACCGCGTCGTTCGTGGCGGTGCTGGGTGCGGCGACGCCGCAGCTGGCCTACACGAGCAGCAAGGGGGCGGTCCTTTCGATGAGCAAGGAACTGGCGGTGATCCATGCGCGGGAGGGGATTCGGGTGAACGCGTTGTGCCCGGGACCGCTGCGCACCGAGTTGTTGATGAAGTATCTGAACACGCCGGAGAAGCGCAATCGCCGGTTGGTGCATATTCCTATGGGCCGGTTTGGGGAGGCGAAGGAAATCGCGAACGCCGCGTTGTTCCTCGCCAGCGACGAGTCATCGTTCGTGACGGGTGCCACGTTCCTGGTCGACGGCGGGATCACCGCGGCCTACGTCACTCCGGAAGACCCTGCCTGAGGCGCGGCCCTTGCCGCCGACCCCGCGTTCGCGCGGTGGAGGACTCCCCCTGGACACGATCAAGCCCCCGGCGTTGCGCCGGGACCAGTTTTGGACCTTGGCGCTGCTGGTGCTGGGCTACACGGCCTACTACTTTTGCCGGGCGAACTTTTCGGTCGCCAAGCCCGCCCTGATCCAGGAGATCGCCGCCACGGGGAATCTGTCCAAGGACGCGGCGAAGGAAGCGATCGGTGCGGTGGCTTCGTGGGGCACGCTCGCCTACGCCTTCGGCAAATTCGTGGCGGGGGGGTTGGCGGACCGGTGGGGCGGACGGCGGAATTTGGTAACGGGCATGATCGGCGCGGGCCTTGCGACCGTTCTCTTCGCGACGGGCGGTAGCTTGCCGGTTTTCACGACGGCTTGGGTGCTCAATCGTGCCGTGCAGAGCCTGGGTTGGCCGGGAATGGTGAAGGTGGCTTCGCGGTGGTTCCCCTACACGTCCTACGGGTTTGCCGCGGGCGTGCTCAGTTTGTCGTACCTGTTCGGGGACGCGGCGGCGCGGCAGGTGTACGGCACGTTGTTCGCGGGGGGGATGGGTTGGCGCGGGATCTACTGGACGGCGGCCGGGGTGATGGCCGCGGTGCTGGTGCTCTCCGCGGTTTTCCTGCGCGAGGCGCCGGTGGGCGATGCGCCCGAGTTGAACCCGGATTCGGTGTATGGCGAGGAGGCGGCGGAAACACGCCCGGTCGGCCTGGGCGCGTTGCTCGCGCCGCTGGTGCGTTCGCCCTTGTTTTGGATGGTCTGCATCATTTCGCTCTGCCTTACGTTGGTGCGCGACACCTTCAATGAGTGGTCGCCCACGTATTTCGTGGAGTATGCCGGCCTCAGCAAGGATCAGGCCTCCTCGGCGTCCGCGCACTTCCCGTTCCTGGGCGGGATCGGCGTGTTGCTTGCCGGCGGGTGGTCGGACCGCTTGGGCAAGGTGGGCCGTGCGGCGATCATGCTCGGGGGAATGTTGGTGTCGGCGGTGTTGCTGGCGGGATTGTATTTCGTGGCCAAGGGCAGCGGGGTCGCCGTGTGGTTGGTGGCGGCCATCGGATTCACCATGATCGGTCCCTATTCTTATCTGGCGGGCGCTGTGGCGCTCGACTTCGGCGGTCGGCGCGGCGGAGCGACCGCGAGCGGGATCATCGACGGGGTCGGTTATCTGGCCGGCGTCCTCGCCGGAAAGACCGTGGCCCAGTTGTCGGTTTCGTACGGGTGGAACGGGGCCTTCCTGATCATCGCGGGCGTGATGGTGGCAGGGTGCGTTGCCGCCGGGGTCCACCTCGGGCTGCAGCGCCGTCCGCGCGTGTCCGCTTCGTGAGCGAGGCAAACTCCGGGCGCTCCCCTGTCGCGACTTGGGTATGGCTGGGAATCGGCTATACCGCGTATTACTTCTGCCGCACCACGCTTCCGGTGGTGCGCCCCTACCTGCTGCAGGAATTGACCGCCGGTGGAATGTCGGTCGACGATGCTCGGCGGGCGCTCGGTGCGGTGGTGAGTTGGTCGCTCCTCGCCGCGGCTATCGGGAAATTCTGCGCCGGCGTGCTGATCGACCGACGCGGTGGCAAGGGAACCTTCGTGTGGGGCGGCCTCGGCGTCGCCGCGTCGACCTTCGCATTCACGCTTGGTGGTTCGCTCGGATGGATCCTCGCGTGGAGCGCGCATCGTCTTTCGCAGACGTTGGGCTGGCCGTCGATGATGCGTCGCGTCGCGCGGTCGGTTCCCCGGGAGCGGACGGGCTGGGTTGTGGGCTGGCTGAGCATGAGCTGGCTGGCCGGCGACGCGGCATCGCGGGCGATCCACGGGATGGTCCTCGCACGGGCGGGGGATTGGCGGATCGACCTGCGCCTCGCGGCGGTGGTGCTTGCCTCGACCATGCTGCTGGTGGCGTTCGTGGATCGCGGGGCATCCGAACCGCGGCCCGATGCGTCCGCCGGGCCGGGAGGGGGTCCCGGCGTGGGCGCGTTGCTGGGGCCGTTGCTGCGCCGCCCGGCGTTCTGGTGCGCCGCTTTGTCGTCGGTGGCGTTCACCGCGATGCGGGAGGGCGTGTTGGAGTGGGGGCCGACGTGGCTCGTTGAGCATGGGGGCATGTCCAAGGAGGCCGCCGCTGCCGGAAGCGCCTGGTTCCCGTTGGGAGGCGCGTTCGCCGCGTTGCTTGCCGGACGGCTCGGGGACCGTTCGGGTGGGAACGCGCGATCGGCGGTGCTCCTGGGAGGATCGATCGCCGGCGCGCTGGGGGCCTTGGTGCTTTCGACGGTGCCGGAGGGTTCGGGCGCGACGGGCGCGGTGCTGCTCGCGTTGGTGGGCTTCGCGGTGACCGGTCCGTATGCGTTGCTGCTCGGGGCGGTTGCGATCGATCTGGGGGGAGGACGTGCCGGGGCGACCGCGAGCAGTTTGATCGACGGGTGCGGGAGTTTGGCGGCGGTGACCGTGGGGGGCGGGGTTGCGGAGATCGTGGCGCGGCACGGGTGGCGCGGAGCGGTTGTCGCGCTTGCCTTGGCGGCGGTGGTGGCGCTCGTGGGTGCCGCCGGATATCGGAGGACCGCGGAGAGCCCGGCGCCGTTGGCCGGGTGAATCAGGAAACAAAACGGCCCGCCGGTTGGGCGGGCCGTTGTGGGTTCACTCCGCGGGCGCCGGAGCGGCAGGCGCTTCCGGGGCGGGCGTTTCCGCCGGGGGAGGAGCGGCGGCTGCGGGTTCCGCCTTCGGGGCTGGCGCCGCCGGTTTGGGCGGGGCGGGCTTGTCGGTGGGCTTTTTGATGCCGCCGGGTGCGAGGATCATGATCATCTGCCGGCCTTCGACGAGCGGTGCGCGTTCCACGGAACCGACCCCTTCGGCTTGGACACCGGCCACGATCTTTTGCAGGTTGGCGTGCGCGAATTCCGGGTGGGAAAGTTCGCGCGACTTGAAGCGGACCGTCACCTTGACCTTGTCGCCATCGGCAAGGAACTTGACGATGTTCTTGATCTTGATGTTGAGGTCGTGGTCGTCGGTGACCGGGCGAAGGGTGATGGCCTTCATCTCGGACTGGCGCTGCTTCTTCGCGTTCTCGCGGTCGCGCTTGCCCTGTTCGTATTTGAACTTGCCGTAATCCATGATCCGGCAAACCGGCGGTACGGCGGTGGGGGCGACTTCGATGAGGTCGAAGCCTCGTTCCCGGGCGATGTCGAGCGCCTCGCGCGGCGTCATTACGCCGAGCTGCTGACCTTCCTCGTCGACCACGCGGATTTCGCGAACGCGAATACGTTCGTTGACACGCGGGCCCATGTCCCGTTCGCGGAAAAAGCCCCGCGGATCCCGATTATTGATGCCTGGCCTCCTGATGCGGCGTGGCTCGCCGTTCGTGGCGGGCCGCGCGTGGAACGCGCCGATCGCGCGTCATCCCTATTGGTCGGGGTATTCTACTTGCCGGTGCAGGGGGAGTCAAGCCGCGCTCCACCGACCCAGCGCCCGAAGGCGCCGCGCACGGCGGGACAGCAGCTCGGCGGTCGACAGTTCCGACAAGGATTCGAGCGCGGAGAGCACCGCCTCCTTGACCGCATCGGCGGCGGCGATCGGATCCCGATGGGCACCCCCGGGAGGTTCCTCGATCACGGCGTCGACGAGCCCGAGTTCGAGCGCATCCTTGGCGGTCACGCGCATCGCCCTGGCGGCATCCGCTCCCTTTGCCGCGTCGCGGTACAGGATCGACGCGCAGCCTTCGGGGGCGATGACGGAGTAGAAACTGTGGGAGAGCATCAGCACGCGGTCGCAGGCCGCTATGCCCAGCGCGCCTCCGCTTCCGCCTTCCCCGATGACCACGGCGATCGTGGGAGTGGGCAGCACGGACATTTCGCGTAGGTTGCGGGCGATCGATTCGGAGATTCCGCGTTCCTCCGAACCAACATTGGGGTCGGCGCCCGGAGTGTCGACGAAACTGACCACGGGGCGTCCGTAACGGCCGGCAAGTTGCATCAGGCGCAGCGCCTGGCGGTAGCCTTCGGGCTTCATGTAGCCGAAGTTGCGCTTCTGCCGTTCCTTGAGGTCTCGGCCTTTCTGCTGACCGAGGATCATCGTGGGGCGGCCGCCGAGGCGCGCCATCCCTCCCACGAGCGCACCGTCGTCGCCGAACAGGCGGTCGCCGTGCAACTCGAGGAAGTCGTCGCAGATCGCGCCGATGTAGTCGAGGCTGTAGGGGCGATCCTTGTGCCGGGCGAGCAGGACGTTGTCCCAGGGGGTGAGGCGGGCGAAGAAGCGCTGGATCAGATTGGCGCGTTCCTGCTGCATCCGGTCGGCTTCGCGGGTCGCCGCCGCGTTGTGTTCGCGGCGGGCCGCCTCGCGCAGTTTTGCGATGTTGCCATCGAGCTCCTCGAGGAACGCCTCGAACTCGAGGATGGTCATCTCATCCATGGAGCACCGCCTCCCGCGCCGTTTCCACGGCGGCGATCTCGGAGGATTGGAGGAACGCCAGGACGCGGGCGATGTGGGATGGCAGGTCGCGTCGCACGGAAACCATGTCGAGCATTCCGTGCTCCAATGCGAATTCCGCGGTTCGGTAATGCGCCGGAACCTTGCTGGTCTGGGCCTGCGCCGCGACACGTTCCCCGGACAGGGCGACCGTGGCGCCGGGTTCGGCGAGTATGACATCGCCCAGGGAAGCGTACGAGGCCACGGCTCCGCCGGTGGAGGGGTGGGTCAGCACCACGATGTAGGGCACCTTGGCCTCGGCGAGTTGCGCCACGGCGAGGCTGGTTTTCGCCATCTGCATCAGGCTGAAGAGGCCCTCCTGCATCCGGGCGCCGCCCGATGCGCAGAACGTGACCAGCGCGCTGCGGTCCGCGATCGCGCGGTCGGCGGCGCGGCAAAACTTCTCCCCGAAAACCGACCCCATGGTCCCGGCGAGCCGGCCCCAACCAAAGTCGGAGATGGCGAGGACGCAGGGTCGACCGGAGACGGTGGCCGTACCCACGACGAGGCCGTCGTTGCGACCCTCCGGGGCCGCCGCGCCTCCCTCGAGCTTCGCGGCGTAGCCGGGAAAGGCGAGCGGGTCCACCGCACGGAAGTCGTTGGCGAATTCGACGAACGACCCTTCGTCGGCCGTGCACGCAATGCGCTCGTCGGCGGTGAGGGAGTGATGGTGGCCGCACTTGGCGCACACCTTCAGGTCGCGTTCGAAATCCTTGGTGTAGAGAATGGCGCCGCAGGAGGCGCATTTCGTGAACGCGCCTTCGGGCACTTCGGCGGCCTGGCGTTTGAACCAGTCGGGCATAGTGTGGTTGTATCCTTTTCGCCGCCCTTGAATCAAGGGGCGGTTGCGCCCTGCCTCTCGGGGCGCCTCTGATGTAATTCACGGCACCGGCAAAGCCGGTTCGAGCCATCCATGTCCCTGCAGGATTTGCGTCGCAAGATCGACGCCGTCGACACCCGCATCCTCGAGCTGCTCTCGGAGCGTGCGCGCCTCGCGCAGGAGGTCGGGCTGAGCAAGACCCGAACCGCGTCCCAATTCTTCGCGCCCGAACGCGAGCGCCAGATTTTCGAACGGCTCGCCTCCGAAAACACCGGCCCGTTTCCCAACGCGGCCGTCCGCGCCATCTACCGCGAGATTATCTCCGCGTCGCGCGCCCTGGAGGCCCAGCTGCGCGTGGCCTATCTCGGGCCTCCCGGCACCATCAGCCATCGGGCGGCGCGCGACAAGTTCGGAACGTCCTCCGAGCTGATTCCGGTCGACACTATACCCGAAGTGTTCGGACGGGTCGAACGCGGCGAGTCCGAGTACGGCATCGTTCCGATCGAGAACTCCACCGAGGGGATCGTGCCCTACACGCTCGACATGTTCGCGCGAACGCGCCTCAAGGTCTGCGCGGAATTGTTCGTGCCCGTGTCGCATTTCCTGGCCACGAATGCCGAGGATATCTCCACGGTCGAACGTCTCTACGCCCACCCGCAGGCCTTCGCCCAGAGCCGCAATTGGCTGCGCGAAAACCTCCACAAGGTGGATGTCATCGACGCGTCCTCGAACGCCCGCGCGGCGCAGCTCGCCGTCGACGACACGGGAAGCGCGGCGATCACCACCGATATCGCGGCGGAACTCTACGGCCTGCGCGTGGCGGCCTCGCGCATCGAGGACTCGCCGCACAACCGCACCCGCTTCCTGGTGATCGGCGAGAACGAGCCCCAACCGTCGGGCAAGGACAAGACGAGCATCTTTTTC
>JBJTRZ010000523.1:0-9646 GCA_046076415.1 Armatimonadota bacterium | reverse complement strand
CGCCCGCTGTCGGCGACCTTCATGGCCGCCGGAAACGCCGGATCGGTGGCGATGTCGATTTCGCGAACGTGGATGTCGGCGGGCATCACTTCGGCGACTCGTCCGGTGCGGGCGCCTTGGCCACCAGTCGTTTCCCTGCGTCGCGCAGGGTCGGGAACGTGCGCGGCCCCATGGAGGTGGCGGACACGTAGTCGTAGCGGGAAAACGTCCCGAAATCCACATCGCTGAGGATGTACCCGAATGCGTCGTTGGTGAGTCCGAACAGGAACTTGTGCCGTCCCCCCATCCATTTTTTGACGTGGAGGCCGATATTGGGAAGCGCTTCTCCGGGAATGGTCAGGATGCGGCTGTCGCCGAGGGCGATCAGGTCCACGTACGTGGCGACGGTCCGGTCGGGGCCGTGGGGGTATTTCAGCGGAGAGTAGGTCACCACCGCCCACATCGGGTCGCTGTCGACCTTGAACGTCACCCGTTCGAAGCGAAAGGCGACCGTGGGATCGGCTTGCGGCTTCGCGGGAGCGATGATGCGCAGCGCATCGCCGGCCATGCGTTTCCCGATCCGCAGGCACTCGTCCCAGGTGCGCGCATCCTCCCAGTACCCGCGCACGGGGTCCTTGGGCTTGTCGAGGATGCGGTTGTCGGCGGTGACCATGCCCCCCTGGGCTCCATTCAGGAACATCGCCATGCCGCCCACCTGCGCCTCGATGGTGTCGCACATCGGACCGATGCAGTCGGGGCTGAGGATGCCCACTTCGTTGCCGAGAACCTCCGGATGGATCGCGAAATTCACCAAGGTCGCGAGGGCCTTGCCCCCGGGCCGAACCACCTGGAGCACCGACATTTCCCGGTCGTAGAGGTCGGGCGCGTAGTAGTTGTAGGCGATCCGGTCGCGCACCTGGCCGCTGGCCGTGCGCAGCGCGACGGGTTCGAGTTTGTCGAGGGCTTCGTTGATGGCCTCGGCCATGCGAACGCAGACGGAGTCGATCCACTTCAAGTCGCCGGTGTGACCGCCCTTGCCATCGGGAAACGCGTAGGCGTCGGGCGCGCTGTGGGAGTGCGACGCGCCCACGACGATTTGTTCGCGGCGCAGCCGCGGGACGCGGGCATGGACCCGGTCGACCAGCACGCTGGGGAAGCCGAGCAGGTCCACGGCGACAATGGCCACGGTGGTGTCGCCTTTGCGGAGGCAGAGGGCCCGCGTGCGGATTTCGCCGCGCTTCTCCTTTGCGGGTGCCGTGGGCCCCATGCCGCCTGAAACGGGCAGCAAGGGGTCGGGCGTGATGATGCGTTTCGCGGCGCCGGCCAGCAGGCGGGACGCGGCGGCGGGTCGGGACGGGTTTTGCATGAACGTTGTTTCGGGGGAAGTCCCCTCGGCTCCTGCGCGCGACTCCGAGAGGCGACCGGGCGCGCCGCGCCGAACGGAAAGGCATGTCCCGACTGCACTGGTGCTGCGCTTCCGACAACGATCTATGGCGGGCGGTTCGCCGGGGAACGCGCCATGCGGACGCCGCGGCGGCGCTTGCCGCGGCACGCGAAGGGGATGGGGTGCTGTTGCTCGCCGACCATCATCCCAGCCCGATCGCGCCCCCCACCCCCGACTGGGTCGCGGAGGCTGGTCGGAAACGTCTGCGCGTTTATATCGAATTCGCCGGAATTTCCGAGGCGGTTCGGGACCATCCATCGCTCGACCGGGCGGTGGTTCCCACCGGTGCCGCATGGGCCGGAACGCAACTGCCGCCGCGGGCGCTGCTGGGACTGCCCACGCGCCGCCGGGTCCCGGTGCCAGCCGGAATTCCGTGGCTGCTCGCGGGCCGCATGGCCGGCTACGACACGGCGGTTTTCGGGATACCGTCCGACGCTACCGCGCTGCTCGTGGAAACGCGGATCGGCACGGCGGATTGCTTGATGGCAGCGACTCCGCTCTGCGATGTGGTGCGGGCACGCTTCGGCCCCGTGGCGCACTGGCAAACATTGTGGAGCGCGATCCTCGCTTGGCTTGATCCCACGGATCTGCGCCCGGTGGCGTGGACTCCGGCGGCGACCCCGACGCACGGGGTGGCGCGGGCGATCGGTGCCGGCGACGAGCGCCGCGCGTTGCGCCGGGGAGTCGACTGGCTTTTCAAATCGGGAATGATCGTTTCACCGGAGCAGGCCCGGACCTACGCGGGGCCGGCCACCGGTTGGCCCGACCGGGTTGGTCCGGCTTCGCCCGCGGGAACGGCTCCCGGCGACGGATCGCTCGGCGTGCTCGAAGGGTTGTCGTCGCGTATCGATTCCGACGGCGGGCAACCGGTGCGCTGGTGGCGCCGAGCGGATTGCTGCGGCGAAACCGCGGGCAACTTCGCCCTTGCCGGAACGGCCCTGGGCGACTCCCATTTGCGCGACGTTGCCCAGCGAATCGGCGACTGGCTGCTCGAGCGATCGATCCTCACCCAAGGGAAACGGGCCCGCCCGGACAACCCGGCATACGGCTTGATCGGCTGGAACGATGTGGATCGCTACTACGGCGACATGGACGGTCACGGGGTGTATTACGCGGACGACATGGCGCGCTGCCTGCTCGGGGTGCTGGTGGCGCGCACCACGCTGGACCGCGACGCATGGGACAACCGGATTTCCCGGGCGATCTGGGCGCTCTTCCGGATTGTTTCCCGCGCGGGTTTCGTTCCGGACCGACTGGACGAGGCTCCGTTCGAGGCCGGGGGCGGATGGCAGCCTTGGTTTCGCGGCCGGCACGCCAGCCTCAGCGCGCACTACCAAGGCATGACGCAGGCGATCCTCTTGCGCGCATCCGCCTTGTCGGGCGATCCGGCGCCCCGTGCCCGCGCCCGCGCCGGACTGCTGCGGATGGCCGCGACCCATCCCGGGGGCTGGAACTGCGCCAACGGCAGCATCAGCCTCGAGGAGGCCCGCATGCTCCTTCCGCTTGCGTGGCTGGTGCGCGCGGAGGATACCCCGGCGCATCGCGCGTTGGCCGAGCGCTTCGTCAAGGCCTTCGCGGCGCGGCAGGACCGCACGGGTTTTCCGCTCGAAGCGCTGGCGCGCCCCGACGCGGGAGTTCCCCGTTCGAACGCGGAATATGGCGTCGCGGAAACATCGCTGCTGCAGAAAGCGGGCGATCCGGTGGCGGATTTGCTCTACACGGCCAATTTCGCGGCGATCGGGTTGCACGAGTTGGCGGCGCTGGGTATTCCCGGCGCCCGTGCGTGCTCGGATGCGCTGGTCGCGGGCCTCGTCCGGGCCCAGGTGCGCGCGCCCGGCCGTCCGCAGCTCGATGGCGCCTGGTACCGGGCGTTCGATTTCCGGCGCTGGGAATATTGGGCCAGCAACGCGGATGTGGGTTGGGGAGCCTGGGCGACGGAAACGGGTTGGACGCAGTCGTGGATTTGCCTGGTGCTGGCGCTGCGGCACCGCGGGACCAGCCTCTGGGACGCCACGGAGGCACCCGGCCTCGGCGACGCGCTGCGCCGCTGGCGCCCCCGGTTCGTATCGGATGCCTTGCTGGCGGAGTCGCCGGCGGACTCCTGAACCGGGAAGGGATCAGGAGTTCGGGAGATTGCGCTCGAGGAAACGCGAGAAATTCCCGTGCATCAATCCCGCGATGTCGGTGTCGCTCCATCCGCGCCGTTTCAGCATTTCCGGAATCCGTTGCAGGTCGGCGATCGAATCCAAATCGCCCGGGGCTTGTTCGAATCCGTACCCGCCGTCGAGGTCCGTCCCGATTCCGACATGATCGGCGTTGCCCGCCAATTGGCAAATGTGGTCGACATGGTCGCAGAGGGCCTCGAGCCGCAGCCCCGTGCCCTCGGGCGTCGATAGCCGCCGAACCCATCCGGGCACCATCATCCACGCATCGAGCGCCGCCCCGATCACCGCGCCGCGCTCTATCAGCAGCCGCAGTTGTCGGTCGGAAAACTGGCGATCATCGGGCACCAAGGTGCGGCAGTTGTTGTGGCTCGCCCAAACCGGCCCTTGGAAATGGTCGAGGGCCTCGAAGAACGAATCGTCGCAGAGGTGGGTGGCGTCGAGGATCATCCCGAGCTCGTCCATCGCGCGGAGCAATTCCCGCCCCTTCGCGCCGATCCCGCCGGTGGCCGCGGTCCCCTGCGCGTAGGTCCCGGGACCGTAGTGGGCCGGACCGATCGCCCGAAGCCCGTCGTCCCAGTGCCTCGCAAGGGTATCGGGCGACAGTATCGAATCGGCTCCCTCGAGGCTCAGCACGTAGGAAATGGGTTCGGACGCGTCGGAGCCGGCCGTCCAGGCGTGCTTTGCGGTCGCGAACTCGGTGCGGGTGCGGATTTGGCGCAACCAACCTAGGTCCTCCATCAGGCGGTACCAGGCGAGTTGGGCGCGGGTCTGGGCGAAGGCCTGTTCCGGCGAGGTCCAACCCGGAAGCGGGTTGCCCGGCTTGACATAGCGGGCGATCAACGTGGCCACGCAGATACCGATCCGGCCACGGCGCATTTCGGGCAAAGTCACCACCGCGCGCGCCCGATCCTTTTGATCGAACTTGCCGCGTTCCCGCCGACGCAATTCCTCGAGGGGCAGTCGGATGTCGCGGTTCCAGTCGATGGCGTTCATCGACAAATCGAGATGGGCGTCGAGGATCCACATTTCAGGTCGTCAACCTCCGGGCACGCGCCACGACCGGGGCGAAGCGCGTGGCGCGTCCATCCTCCACGATCACCGCCTCGGCGTGGAGCGCGACGGTCGGACAAATGTGCCAAGGAATGGCGGGCAGCACCGCGCCCACCGGGAACGCATCCGCACGGTCGGTGGCGACCACGAGATGCTCCTCGCTGTGGCCGACCATCTCAAATGGCCCGAGGCTCGGAATGACCATGCGTGGATGCGGCATTTCGGAAGCCACCGCCTTGTGGCCGAGATCGAGGCAGAGCCTTCCCGGACCCGGCTTCGAAACCACGCGGCCAAGCACGGCGGCGGCGCACACGAACCCGAGATCGGGAAAGGCGACGGCGCTCGACGCGTCCCAGAGCGTCGTGGTGCCCGGCCCGCATTCCACGTCGCCGCGGCGAGCGTGGATGGCGAAGGTCGGCGTGCCCGAGGAAACCACGCGCGAAACGCGGATTCCTTCGGATTCCAACCGGGTCCGAAGCGCCACGACGGATGCGTGGGCCGCTTCCGCGCCGGCCGCGCGCAGCACGGGATCGGACTCGCGGAACTGCCCGTCGTAGGCATGGAGGCCACCAAACGTTAGTCCGGGCGATCCGGCGATGCGGCGGGCGAGCGCCGCGGCGGCGTCGCCGGGCACGACTCCCGTCCGGTGCATGCCGGTGTCGAGGTCCACCAGAACGTCGATGGTTCGGCCCGGGAGCCATGCCGCCGCCTGCACGGAGAGCGCATCCACCGCCCCCGCGTCGTCGGCGATCGTCCGAAACGTGGTTTCGGGAAACGTGCGGGCGAGTTGGAGCAGCCGGACCACGTTGGGACCAACCACGGGATAGGAAAGCAGCACGTCGGGCACGCCGAGCCCGGCGCACATCTCCGCTTCGGCGATGGTCGCGCATTTGACCTTGTCGACCCCGCGCCGCCGCAGCAACTCGACCACCTCGGGCATCTTGCTCGTTTTGACATGGGGCCGCAGCCGATCGACATCGCCCGCGATCTCCACCATACGATCGAGGTTGGCGACGAGACGTTCGTGGAAGACGATCAGCGCCGGCGAAGGGATGTCGCTGGCGTTGGCGATGTCGGGAAGGTCCGGAAGGTTCCCAGAAGGCATGTCGGAAGGTTCGCTGCGGGAGCGTGGGTTCCTGCCGGTCGGGTTCACCACCGGTCGGTGCGAAACGGCGACGCGGGAAGGCCGTCGCGGTTGCACAGGTTCGCGCTCGCCGGGTTCATGGCGTAGGCGTACCGCACCGCCACGGGCCTTGGAATCGCGGGATGCCATGCCAGCAGCGTGGATCCCTCGATGCGCGTGGATGCCCAGCGCCAGGTACGATCCTCTCCCGCCACGGCCACGTGGGCGATTTCCGCACCCGGATCCGGGAGGGAAGGCCCGCGACGGGGCCGGCGGCCGGCCATCAGACCGGATTCCGCGAACAAGAAATGGACGCGAATCCTCCCTCCTTCCGGCGTGGATCCGGCGAGCAAGGGTCCGGAGGGCACGACGCGACGCCCGTGGACATCGCGCAGCGCCCAAAGCGCCAATCGTTCCCCGACATCCTCCTTGTCGCGCGGGTGGATGTCGGCCGCGTCGCCGATATCGCAGGCGACGGCCATGCCGGTGCCGGGCAGTGCGAGCGCGCGGCGCTGGGCATCGCGAAACTCCGCCCAACCTTCGCCGCCGGCCGGGTTGGGGTTGGGCGCATGCAAATTGGCGAGCTGGACATAATAAAACGGGAGGTCGCGACGAAACCACCTGCGCCAATCCGCCAGCATCGCCTTGGTCTTTTCGATGTACTGGTCGCCCTCCGCCGCATCCCCCGCGTTGTTTTCCCCTTGGTACCAAAGCGCTCCGCGCACGGGTTGGAAGGCGATCGGGGCGATCATGCCGTTGTGCAGCGTGACGCAGCGGGGGTCGAATGCCTGCTCTCCGTAGGGAAACGGCGGCCAATCGGGGGCTGCGGTATTTCGTGTCCGGCGGCCTCGGCGGCCCGCGCGCGCTCCGACCAGGCATCGAGCGCCGGCCGCGCCTCCTTCGGCGCGGCTTGATACCGTGCCCACGAGGCGCGCATGCGACGGGCGAAGGGCTCGAGGGCCGGGGTTCGGAGCAGCGTCTCGCGTGCCATCCAGCATTCGATGTTGGTGCCTCCCACGGCACTGCGCAGGATTCCCACGGGAACCCCGGTTTCGGCGGCGACCCGTCGCGCGAAATGGAATCCGACCGCGGTGAACTCCCCGGCCGTGCCGGGCGTGCATTCCCGCCACTCCCCGCGGACCGTCGCCTGCGGGGTGGCGGCGAAGCGCATCCCCACCCCGAAATGGCGCACCAAGGGAAGGTCGGCGGCCCGCAGCACCTCGGGGGTGTCGCAGGCGCCGAGCGACCATTCCATGTTCGACTGCCCCGAACACAGCCAAAGGTCGCCCACCAGAACATTGCGGCGTTCGATGCGCGTGGTTCCCTCGACGACCAGTGCGCGCCCCCGGGCCTCCGCGGGCATCGGGGGAAGGGTTGCGCTCCAGTGCCCCTCGCGGTCCGCATGTGCGTTCGCCACGGCGCCACCGAACGCAACGCGGATCTCGGCCCCCGGCCGATCGGTTCCGCGGATCGGAATGGGAACGCCGCGCTGGAGCACGGCATGATCGGAATGCAGCGGATGCAGTTCGAGCGCCATTTCAGCGACCCGCCGTGGCTTCCAGCAAGCGATCCACTCCGATGCCGGCGTAGTCGCGCGTTCGGCCATCGGGCCACTGGATGCGCACGTCGACCGTGCCCGTCGCATCGCCGAGGCCGAAGTGCAGCGTCGTGTCGTTCTGGTTGCCCTCGCCGGTGCCGGCCTCCACCTGCCGCACCCAGGTCCGGTCCCCCGACCGCACCCACACCTGGGCTCCGATCGCGGAGCGATTCACCGCCGTGCCGTCGCCGCGCAGGCGCACCGCCAGCCAGTGACCGCGGGGGCCGGTGTTGACGAACAAGCGTCCACCGGAAACCAGATCGAGGTCGCCGTCCCGGTCGAAATCGGCGAAGGCGGCTTGGTAGGTGGGCGGCAGGCCCGCGAGTCCCGCGGCCGCGGGGCCGTCCGCGAATGCGAACCCCCCGTCGTTGTGGAAGAGCACCGGGTTGTTGGGCCGACCGAAGGACGCGGTTCCGTAGACCGTGGTGAAGAAGAGATCGAGCCGACCGTCGTTGTCGATGTCGCCCACGGCTGGAGACGCGTAGCTTTCCTGATAGAAAACGCCGCAGGTGCCCTTGTCCTCGAATTTGCGGGCGGTTCCCTCCCCGGCGACATTGCGCAGGAACCGGCTTTTGGGTTGATCGCCGCGACTATCGACATGGGCGAAATTTCCCGCGAAAAGATCGATCCATCCGTCGTTGTCGAAATCCCCCCACGCGGCGCCGATCGAATGGCCGCCGTCGAATCCGGGGGAGGTGGCCACCGCGCCCGTGGCCGGCGCGGCGTCGGTCCATCCGCCTTCGGGCGTTCGTTTCCAAAGCACATTGGGCTGCAACCGATAGTTCGATTGATAGATTTCCGGGAAACCGTCGCGATCGAAGTCGCAGGCCGAGATTCCGCGCGCCCGGAACCGCGTGTCGGTCTTGACAAGGGCGAACGACTTTCCGTTTTCATTGCGTAGGAACAGGGTCGGCCAGGTGATGCCCCGGTCCCAATCCTCGTAGCCCCCGATCACCAAATCCACCCAACCGTCGCGGTCGAAATCGGTCCAGCAGGCTCCGCGGGACACGGTTTCCGGGAGTTTGGGCAGCGGAAACGACACGAAGCGCTTTCCTCCCGCGTTGCGCTGGAGGGTCAGGTTCGACCACGAAAACAGGTCCGCGAATCCGTCGTTGTCGAAATCGGCCGCCACGGCGAGTCCGGAGTCGCCGATGCGCTCGAAGCGCCGCCCATCCCGGTTGCGCCAGATGCCCCCGGAGGCCACCAGGTCGGGCCAGCGATCGTTGTCGATGTCGACCCAGCAGGCCTGATCGTTGCCGGGCGCAAGCCCGAGCGCGGTGGTGCGATCGACGAACCGGGGGGTCTGCCGGCCAAGCGTGGAGGTTGCGAAGGCGGCGAGGAGGACAAGGGTCGCGACGGTGCGGGTGGTCATGCGCCATTCTGCCCCGGGAGGACCCTCCGGTCCACGTCGGCCGCGCGGGCGGTCCGCGGAGTGGGCTATAATTGCGCACCCGATGACCGTACCGGAAGCGCTCCAACGAAGGAAATGCCGATGAACGTCCGTTCCGTGGCCGTCGCGGCCGTGCTCGCGCTCGCGGTGGGCACCGCGTTCGTGCAGAGCGAAGCCGCCGTGCGCCGAAAGCCGGTGAAGAACCGAACCACGGTCCTCTACTGGGAGAAGTGGACGGGCGACGAGGCCGCGAAGATGCGGCGCATCGTGGACAATTTCAACGCATCCCAGGACGAGATCCACGTCAAGATGCTCTCGATTTCGGGGGTCGCCGACAAGACCTTGCTGTCGGCGAGCGGGGGCAATCCGCCGGATGTGGCGGGGCTCTGGGACACGCAGATGACCCAGTTCAAGGATGCCGGCGCGCTCACCGATTTGGGTCCGCTCGCCCGGGAATTCGGGATTCGGGAGTCCGACTACATCCCCGGTTACTGGAAGATGATGACCCCCGGGGGCACGCTGGTCGCGCTGCCCACCACCCCGGCGTCCAACGCACTGCACATCAACCTGGCCTATCTGCCCAATGGGATGAAGCCGCCCGCGACCATCGAGGAACTCGACGCGTTCACGGAGGCGGTTTCGAAGGTGGAGCCCGGGGGCAAGGTGAAGCTGGCGGGCTTCCTCCCGGCGGAACCCGGGTGGTGGAACTACGGCTGGGGATCCTGGTTTGGCGGGAAGTTGGTCGATGGCGACCGCCTGACGATCAATTCGCCGGAGAACATCCGGGCGTACACCTGGACGCAGTCGTACAGCAAGCGCTTCGGCGTTCGCGAAACGCAGAATTTCCAGAGCGGATTCGGCAACTTTTCCTCGCCGCAGAACGCGTTCATGAGCCGCA
>JBJTRZ010000522.1:0-13473 GCA_046076415.1 Armatimonadota bacterium | reverse complement strand
GTTCGTTCGCGGACGCCCTCCTCACGGGCAACGGTCGCCTACAGGCGGGACCGAATGCCAAGCCGCTGGACCAAGGTGCGGTATCGCTCGATGTCGATCCCGGCGAGGTAGCCCAGCAGACGTTTGCGCCGGCCGACCAGCATCATCAGGCCGCGGCGCGTGTGGTGATCCTTCTTGTGAATGCGGAGATGATCCGTCAATTGCGTGATTCGCGAGGACAACAGCGCGATTTGAACCTCGGGCGAGCCGGTGTCGGATTCGTGCGTCTTGTACTCCGCGATAATCTCCGCTGCTTTTTCAGTGGCGAGTGCCATGGGGGTTGCTCCTTGATATATGGGATGCCGCGCCCCCAGCCCGCGCCTCCGCCCCCCCGGACGGTGGGTCGCGCGCCGTGTCCGCCCATCAAAAGCCGTCTTCGCGTCGCCGCGTGGACTGGCTTCGCGCCGGATATACTGCCCGGCGGAGAGCGACGTCCGGTGTGAATCGGACGGGCACGATCGTCAATCTACCATGTCACGCTCCGGGCGGGCAACCAAATTGGGTTCCGCGCTTGACAGGCCGGGGGGCGATCGGTATACTCGCGTGGTTGCCTTGGGTGTGTCCCACCCTTGGCAGTGTCAACGTGAATATCGAGCGCTCGGCGCGGAAGGGAACGGCACCAGGGATCGTTGGTGGGATCGAGTCCATTCAAGCGTGATCCGTTGCGGCCAAGTGCCGCGCCGGCCCCCGTACCGTGACGCAGTGCAGGAGCGTCGCGGTTTTTTTGTCGCGAAGTTTCCGGGATCAGGAGCGAGAGTTCAAGGTATGCCTACGATCAGCCAACTGGTGCGCAAAGGGCGTAAGAAGGTCGAGAAGAAGAGCAAGTCGCCCGCGATGAAGGGGAATCCCCAGAAGCGTGGCGTTTGCGTCGTCGTCCGAACCATGACGCCCAAGAAGCCGAATTCGGCGCTGCGGAAAGTGGCCCGCGTTCGCCTCAGCAATGGTATCGAGGTCACGGCCTACATTCCGGGCATCGGCCACAACCTGCAGGAACACAGCGTGGTCATGATCCGTGGCGGGCGCGTCAAGGACCTGCCCGGCGTTCGCTACCACATCGTTCGCGGAACGTTGGATGCCCAGGGCACCAAGGACCGCAAGTCCTCGCGGTCCAAGTACGGCACGAAGAAGCCGAAGACCGCGGCGAAGTGAGTCAGGAGTAATCTGAAGAATGCCACGCAAGGGACCGGCCCCGCGCCGGGAGATCATGCCCGATCCGATTTACGGCGACGTTATCGTGAGCCGGTTCATCAATCGACTCATGATCGACGGCAAGAAGTCCGTCGCCGAGAAGATCTTTTACAGCGCCTTGGAGCGATGCGAGTCGCGCGCCGGGCGGCCGGGCATCGAAGTGTTCCAGGACGCCCTGCGCAACGTCATGCCCGTCGTCGAGGTCAAGCCTCGGCGTGTGGGTGGTGCCACCTACCAGGTTCCGATCGAGGTTCGCCCCGAACGCCGGACGTCGCTCGGTATCCGCTGGATGATCACGTTCGCGCGCCGCCGTGCCGGGCGCTCGATGGTGGACAAACTCGCCGGCGAACTGCTCGACGCTTCCAACAAGCAGGGCGGAGCGGTTCGGCGCCGTGAGGAAGGTTTCAAGATGGCCGAGGCCAACAAGGCCTTCTCGCACTACCGCTTCTGAAGTCGGTTTCCATGCCCCGGCCTTCGCGTGCGAAGCGCCGGGGTTTGTCATGTCCGGATCGGGTGCTTCGCGCCCCCCGGCGGAGGTGAACGACCATGCCCAGGACGATCAGTCTGGCCAATACCCGCAATATCGGCATCGCCGCGCACATTGACGCCGGCAAGACCACGTGCACCGAGCGCATCCTGCTCTACACCGGCGTCAATTACAAGATCGGTGAAGTGCACGAAGGCGCCGCCACCATGGACTGGATGGAGCAGGAGCGCGAGCGTGGCATCACCATCACGTCCGCCGCCACCACCTGCTTCTGGGGCCTCGACACCGCGTCGGACCCGGCGCGGGCGGCGCAAGGCGCGCGCGAGTCCACCCACCGCATCAACATCATCGACACGCCGGGTCACGTCGACTTCACGGTCGAGGTCGAGCGCTCGATGCGCGTCCTCGATGGCGCGGTGGCGGTCTTCTGCGCGGTGGCTGGCGTCCAGCCGCAATCGGAAACGGTGTGGCGGCAGGCGACCAAGTACAAGGTTCCCCGGTTGATTTTCGTCAACAAGATGGACCGCACCGGAGCCGATTTCTACAACGTCGTCAAGATGGTCAAGGAGCGCCTCGGTGCACCGGCCGTGCCGATCCAGATTCCCATCGGCGCGGAAGGCGACTTCAAGGGCGTGATCGATCTTGTCGACATGAAGTCCGTCACGTACACGAACGACGACTTTGGCAAGGCTCCGGTGATCGGCGAGATTCCGGATAGCCTGCGTGAAATCGCCGACGAGTATCGCGTGGCGGTGCTTGAGGCCGCGGCCGAGCAGTCCGACGAACTCATGGAGAAATACCTCGGGGGCGAGGAACTCACCCGCGACGAGATCATCTCGGCGTTGCGCGCGGCGACGATTTCCATGCGCATCTACCCGATGCTCTGCGGAACGGCGTTCAAGAACAAAGGTATCCAGCCGCTGCTCGACGCTGTGATCCATTACCTGCCGAGCCCCGTGGATGTCGCCGCCATCGAGGGAATGAATCCGGATACGGACGCTCCCGATACGCGCAAACCCTCCGATGACGAACCGTTCAGCGCATTGGCGTTCAAGTTGATGAACGATCAACACGTGGGCAACCTCACGTTCTTCCGCGTCTATTCGGGAACCCTCTCGAAGGGGAGCTACGTGCTCAACGCGACCAAGGGGAAGAAGGAGCGTATTTCGCGTATCGTCCAGATGCACGCGAACAAGCGCGAGGAAATCGATCAGGTGTACGCGGGCGACATCGCCGCCGCGGTGGGGCTGTCGGAAACCACGACCGGCGACACCATCTGCGAGGAGAAGTCGCCGATCGTCCTCGAATCCATGTCGTTCCCGGATCCGGTGATCGAAATGTCGATCGAACCCAAGACCAAAGCCGACCAGGACAAAATGGGCGTCGCTCTGTCCCGATTGGCGGCCGAGGATCCGACGTTCCGCATGTACACGGACACGGAGACCGGGCAAACGATCATCCGTGGCATGGGCGAACTGCACCTTGAAATCATCGTCGACCGCATGAAGCGTGAATTCAAGGTCGAGGCGAACCAGGGAACGCCGCAGGTCGCATATCGTGAAACCGTGACCGGGTCGGCCCAGGCCCGCGGTTTGTTCAAGAAGCAGACCGGTGGACGCGGAAAGTTCGGCGATGCGACCCTTATCGTCGAGCCGAACGATACGGGAGCCGGATACCAATTCCTGAACGAGACGGTGGGTGGTTCGATTCCGCGGGAATTCATTCCGGCGGTCGACAAGGGGGTGCGCGATGCCATCCTGCACGGAACCGTCGCCGGCTACCCGGTGGTGGATGTCAAGGTTCGGTGCATCGATGGTTCGTACCACGATGTCGACTCCGACGAAATCTCGTTCGTCGAAGCGGGCCGCATGGCGTTCCGTGAGGCGATGTCCAAGGCGCAGCCGGTCATTCTCGAGCCGATCATGTCGGTCGAAGTGGTGACACCGGACCAATTCCTTGGAGATGTCATCGGCGACTTGAATCGACGGCGTGGGATGATCCAGGGGCAGGAGAACGGACCGGGTGGGACCATCGTGGTCAAGGCCAAGGTTCCGCTCGCGGAAATGTTCCAGTATGTCTCCACGCTGCGCTCGATGACCCAAGGTCGTGCGAGTTCCACCATGGAGCCGTCGCACTACGAGGCGGTGCCCCGCAACGTCGCCGAAGACATCCGGGCCAAATCCGGTCGTCGCTGACCCGAGCGGGCTTGCGCCCGAATGGGACGAATGGTAGAGTGGGCGGGCGCTTTTACAAGGCGCCCGCGCACCCGCGCCTGCACTTTTACAAAAACATCCGGATCCCCGGCGGGATGCGGAGAACCATTATCGAGGTAGGAAACAATGGCCAAGGCAAAGTTCGAGCGAACGAAACCGCACGTGAACATCGGTACGATCGGTCACGTGGACCACGGCAAGACGTCTTTGACGGCTGCGATCACGACGGTGTTGGCGAAGGCGGGTGGTGCCCAGGCTCGCAAGTACGAGGACATCGACGCGGCTCCGGAGGAGAAGGAGCGCGGCATCACGATCAACACGGCGCACGTCGAGTACGAGACTCCTTCTCGTCACTACGCGCACGTGGACTGTCCTGGTCACGCGGACTACATCAAGAACATGATCACGGGTGCGGCGCAGATGGACGGTGCGATTTTGGTGGTTTCGGCCGCGGACGGTCCGATGCCTCAGACTCGCGAGCACATCCTGCTTGCGCGTCAGGTGGGTGTTCCTTCGATCGTGGTGTTTTTGAACAAGGCGGACATGGTCGACGACCCGGAGCTTTTGGAGCTTGTGGAGCTCGAGGTTCGCGAGTTGTTGTCGAAGTACGATTTCCCGGGCGACGACACTCCGATCGTGGTGGGTTCGGCGACGGAGGCTTTGTCGGGTTCGCAGGAGCCTTACGGCGAGCCTGCGATTTTGAAGTTGATGGAGACGGTGGATTCGTTCATTCCGACTCCGGAGCGTCCGAAGGACCTTCCGTTCCTGATGCCTGTTGAGGATGTCTTCACGATCACGGGTCGCGGCACGGTTGCGACGGGTCGTGTGGAGCGTGGTCAGTTGAAGGCGGGCGAGCCTTTGGAGATCGTTGGTCTCAAGGACACGTCTTCGACGGTTGCGACTTCGATGGAGATGTTCCGCAAGACTTTGGACTACGTGGAGGCGGGCGACAACGCGGGCATTTTGCTTCGCGGCGTGGACCGCAACAAGATCGAGCGCGGCCAGGTTTTGGCGAAGCCGGGTTCGATCAAGGCTCGTACGAAGTTCGAGGCGGAGGTCTACATCTTGTCGAAGGAGGAGGGTGGTCGCCACACTCCGTTCTTCAACGGTTATCGTCCCCAGTTCTACTTCCGCACGACGGACGTGACGGGCAATCTCCAGTTGCCGGAGGGCGTGGAGATGGTGATGCCGGGCGACAACGTGAAGATCCAGGGCGAGTTGATCGCTCCGATCGCGATGGAGCAGGGTCTTCGCTTCGCGATCCGCGAGGGCGGCCACACGGTGGGCGCCGGGGTCATCGCCAAGGTCATCGAATAGGACGCCGAACGCGGGCGGCCCGTGCGACCACGGGCCGCCCGTGGTACGATTGCGTTCGCACGGGGGTTTAGCTCAGCTGGTAGAGCACCCGCCTCCAAAGTGGGTGGCCGTGGGTTCGAGTCCTGCAACCCCCGTAACCGAAGGTGGTCCGAAAGGACCACCTTTTTTGGTTTTTGAACCGATTCGAAGTTTGGGGCGTCAGAACGGTCTGATACACGTTTCAACGGCACGGAGGGAATATGCATCCAACGTTGGTCCTTTCGTCGGTGGTCGCGCTGCTGTGTGCGACGCACCCGCAGAATGCTCCCGGCAAAGTCGCCGGCCGCAAGGCGGTGCCCAAATCCGACCTCGCTCCCCGCACCGCTGCGCCGCTCGAGGGTCGGGGACGGATCGTCCACGCACTCAATCGGCTTGGGTTCGGGCCGCGCCCGGGCGAGGTCGATCGGATTGCCGCAGAAGGACTTGATCGGTGGATGGATCGACAGCTTGATCCAAACGGCATCGACGACTCGGCCGTCGAGGCGATTCTCGCTCCGTTCACCTTGGCTCGTGAATCCTCGACCGCATTCGGCGAACGGGAAGCGGCCGTCCGGAAAGGGAACGCCGCCGCCCTTCGCAGAGCGTCCCAGCGCCGCGAAGCGGAGGGTAAACCGGGGGCAAACGGACCCGGGGATGCCATGCAATCCGGTCCTACGGTCGAGGAGCGGGAACGCGTTGCCGAAGCGCAACAGGCGCGCCGGGAGATCGCGGAAGCGGGCCGGCAGATGGTCGTTGAGAAGTTCATCCGCGCTGTCTCATCCGAGCGACAGCTGCAGGAAGTGTTGGTGGATTTCTGGAGCAACCACTTCAATATCGACATTGCCAAAACCCGCTCGATCAAGGTGGCCGACGAGTATTCCGTGATCCGTCCCCATGTGCTGGGAAAGTTTCGTGACCTGCTCGGCGCGAGCGCCAAAAGCCCGGCGATGTTGGTCTATCTCGACAACTTCCAATCCGTGGCGGAATCATCCGCCATGAACACTCCCACGGCTGCGCGGGCCCTGCCGCAAAACTTGGCCGCGCTGCGCCGCTTGGCCGGTCGCGGTCTACCCGCACCGAAGGCGATGCTTGCACGAGTCGAAACCCTCGCGATGGAAACGGGTGCATCCCCCGAGTCGGTGTTCGATCGATTGCGCCAGCAAGCGATCGCACCCAATGCGCCCAAGCGTGGTCTGAACGAGAACTACGCCCGCGAATTGCTCGAACTCCATACGGTGGGTGTGGACGGTGGTTACACCCAGAAGGATGTGCAGGAACTCGCGCGTTGCCTGACCGGATGGACGGTGGATGGAGGACGCTATTCCGGCGGGTTCCAGTTCGCCGCGCGTCTACACGACAACGGGCCGAAGCAGGTCATGGGGCTTGACATTCCAGCGGGTGGCGGCATCAAGGACGGAGAGTTGGTCCTCGACATGCTCGCCCGGCATCCCTCGACAGCCCGCCACATTTCCCGGAAACTCTGCATGCGGCTGGTTTCGGACGATCCGCCGCAAACCTTGGTCGACCGATGTGCGGCCACATGGGACATTACCGACGGGGATTTGCGGGCGGTCGTCGCGACAATAGTACGTTCCCCGGAATTCGCCACCGCGGCCACGGCTCGGGCAAAGATAAAGTCCCCGTTTGAATTCGCCGTATCCGCGGTTCGGGCACTGGGCGCCACGGTCTCCCCGACGAGCCGCTCCACGCTGGCTTACGGAAACCAAGGTGCGCGCGGGGGCAATTCCAACACCCTCGAGGGCCGGGTCGCGCAACTCGGGCAACCCTTGTTCCGGTACGCGTTTCCCACGGGATGGCCGGAGGAGTCCACGAAGTGGGTCTCGAGCGGCGCACTGATCGCCCGTATCAACTTCGCCTTGGCGCTGGCCGGGGGCAAAGTGGAGGACGTCGTGCTATCCGGTTACGCGACCCGAATCTGCGAGGGCAAGCAAGGAAGCGCGCTCATCGACGCCCTGGCGGATGGAGTGATCGGACTTCCCGTTGCGGGATCGACGAAGTCCACCTTGCTGCGCGAGGCGACCGCGGGTCCTTCCGGGACCGATGCGACCGCACGCCTGGTGGCGTTGGTACTGTCAAGTCCGGAGTTTCAACGACGATGAGGAGGGCGCACATGCATCCACGGGTTGCACGGCGGGTTTTTCTACGTGACGGAGCGATGATGCTGGCAGCCGCGGGCACCGGTGCGTTCGTCGGGCCGACGTTCCTGCAACGTGCGGCGTTCGCCGCCGATTCGCGCGGTCGCCGCCGAGTGCTCATTTGCATCTTCCTTCGCGGTGCGGCGGATGGATTGTCGGTCGTGGTTCCGCACGCGGAGCGCGAGTTGTATCGATTGCGCACCAGCGTGGCCATTCCCCGACCCGGGGGCGAGGGTTCCGCGATCGATCTCGACGGTTTCTTCGGGCTGCACCCTTCCCTCGGTGCATTGATGCCGTACTGGCGCCAGGGGCACCTGGGCATCGTCCACGCTTGCGGATCGCCGCACCCGACCCGCTCCCACTTCGATGCCATGGATTACATGGAAAGTGGTGCGCCGGGCAACAAGTCGGTTCGCGACGGATGGTTGGCCCGGGCGACACGATTGTGTCCGGAAGACCAAGCCAAAGCGTCCTCGCCGTTCCGAGCGGTCGCGATGGGGGCCGCCTTGCCGCGTATCCTTCAGGGCGACTCCGGAGCGTTGGCGATTCCCGACTTGAGGACCTTTGGTATCCAAGGAGATATTGCCCCGCCGGCGCCCGACCGGCGACGCCGCGCGCCGACGACCGGCGGCAGGGCGGTGGAACCTCCCATTGCGTCCGGGGGGTTCGAGGCGCTTTACGACAAAGCCGTCGGCGATGTCCTGTATGGAACCGGCAAGGAATCGTTCGCCGCTTTGGACATGCTCAAGGCGATCGACGTGGACGGCTACGTGCCGGCCAACGGTGCGGCGTATCCATCGGGCAGATTCGGGGACTCCTTGCGGCAATTGGCCCAGTTGATCAAGGCCGATGTGGGGATGCGTATCGGCTTTGCCGATATCGGGGGATGGGATACCCACGCCAACCAAACGCTGGCGAACAATCCCGCGCAAGGGAACCTGGCCAACAATCTGCGAACGTTGGGCAACGGAATAGCCGCTTTCGCCCGGGATCTCGGAGACCGAATGGACGATGTGGTCGTACTGACGATGTCGGAATTCGGTCGAACGGCGCGCCAAAACGGCACTGGCGGAACCGATCATGGGCATGCCACGTGCTTCCTGGCGCTCGGAGGGGGCGTGTCAGGAGGGAAGGTGCACGGTGCTTGGCCAGGCTTGGCACCGGAACAACTCCATGAAGGGCGTGATCTCGCGATGACCACGGATTTCCGGACCGTCTTCCGGGAGGTTGCGGCAGGGCACTTGGGAATTGCGCGACCCGATGCGCTTTTCCCCGGGTTCGAAGCAGCGGGAAAACCCGTGGTCGGGTTGCTCCGCGGCTGACCACGTACCCTTCGATGGGAGCGGGCGGATGAACCACCTCGTCCCGCTCCTCTGCGAATCTAGTCGCCTTCCGAATCCATCGTATATCCGAAGAAGACCGAGCACATCTCCGCATCCGTGCCCTCGCCCCAGGCGATGTCCCGAGGGGGGCTCCAGGGATTGGCGGGATTGTTGGCGGAATTGTCGTAGACCGCTCGAACATCCACGCGGGTCCCACGGGGCAAGCGCACCGGCTCCTTGAAGCGGTAGCTCGGTTGCCACTCGAAGTCCCAACGCACGATGTCGATGAGTTTGACGAATCGGCCCGATGGAGTTTCCGCCGTGATACGCATCCGTCGACCGAGTCGGTGCATGTGCGGTGTGATCGAATGGATCGTGACGTCCGCGTTCAAGGTGTCCGACGCCTCGACGACCGCCAAAGGATCCCCTGCCTTGATGAGGAAGCGATTGCTGCCGACGTCGCCAACGCGATATCGACGCGTCACCGGTGCTTTGGCGAAATGCAACGCGCATTTCGACAGATCGGATTCGCTCTTTCCAGTGAGGTGGTAGTGCACTTCGACCACCAGATCCGCGCCTTTGGGGAAGGGTAGTCCGGACCCTCGGGGGACGCGCCGGGGCTTGTGACCCGGGGTCCATCCACCAATGACTTGGTATTTGGGAAACCCGGGTCCGTTTCCCGGCGTGGGATTGTCGTAGCCTGGCGCCGAATCGCGGGCATCGAGGGCACGGGCCGCCCCCGAGCGGTCGAGGAATGCGCTGATATGATGCACGGCCGCCCGGTTTCCCGGTTGGAATTCGATGCCCTCGATCCAGCGGTCGGCGTCCTCGGACGTCGGGAAAACAAAGCAACGATAGTGGTCCTGCGCCTGCGCAGGCGTCGAGTATGCGGTTGGCAACGCGTATACGCGGTCGGGGTCGCCCAACTCCCAGGAATTCGCCTTTGCCTCCGCCGCCCAAACGATGGGTTTGGCATCGGGTTCCGCCGTACCGCCTTGCCGCAACCAGAGGCCGAGCACGCGCCGGTCTCGATCCGACAGGGTGCGTTCGTCGTGGAACTCGCCGTGGGAGTCGGCTTGCCACGGGGGCATCGTCCCGTCCTCCACCACTTCGGCGATCCGCCGCGCATAGCGACGGACGGATTGCGGCGTGTCGAGCGGAACCGGCCCCACCTCGCCGGCGCGATGGCACTCCACGCAATTTCGACGAAGGATAGGAGCGATATCGCGTTCCCAAACGGAATCGGCCCGTGCGTCGCGCGGGCCTTTCTCCACGATCCGGGAGGGCCCCGAGGCGACGATGGGGCATCCCACGGCGGGCACCCGAACCGCACGGGGAAAACGTCCGGCGAGGAGTTCGGACAGGATGGTCACGAGCCGGGGATCGAGTCGATCTCCGTTCACCGCCACGCGGCCTTGGTAACGGAGGGTCCCATTGCGATCCCGAACCACGATCTCCGGGGTCGTGGCCGCGTGGTCGTTGCGGGCAAACGTTGGATCGAGCTGGAACTTTCGCCCGGCGAGGCCGCGGCTCGTGAACCAACGTTGCACGCCCGCTTTCGACTCCGTGGGGTTGGGAAAATGGAAACCGACCTGGAATCGCCCGTCGGATTGGATCGCAAACCGATCGACGGCAATCGCGGCACCGGGTGCTTTGGGACAATCCGTGGCCAAATAGAGGGAGGCGGTGGCCAGCGGAGCGTCGGTTTTGCGCAGCGTTTGGGCCAGCACCCCGGTGGCGATCGTCAGCAGGGCCACGATCCCGGCGAGCCAGCGAAAGCGGGGAGTGCTAGCGGGGAACCGGAACCGCATCGAGCGCATCCTCCACGACATCCGCGTTCGTGATTCCCGCGTATTTGGCTTTGGTGTCCAATTGGAGTCGATGGCAGAGCACGAACGGGGCGAGGGCGCGCACGTCCTCCGGCAACGTGTATCCGGTGCCGGTCGCATCCACGCGTTGCAGGGAGAACGCGCGGGCTTGCGCCATGCGGTAGAGCATGAGCGACGCGCGTGGCGAGAGGCTCAGACGCAGTCGTGGATCGACCCGGATTGCGTCGATGAGTCGGAGCAGGTATTCCGCGACCGCGGTATCGACCTTCACTTCGCGAACCCTGGCCTGCATCGCGAGGATATCGTTCGTGTCCAGCACCGCCTCGATGCGATCGAGCGGATGGGTGTAGTTCTGATCGTAGAGCATGTCGCGTTCGTCGTCGTGCGACGGGTATCCCAGCTGAACCCGGCAGGCGAAACGGTCCAATTGCGCCTCGGGCAGGGGGTAGGTTCCGTGGTATTCGCTCGGGTTTTGGGTGGCGATCACGAAGAAGGGGCGTGGCAACTCGCGGCGATGTCCCTCCACCGTGACCTGCGACTCGCTCATGACTTCGAGGAGGGCGCTCTGGGTGCGGGGCGAGGTGCGGTTGATTTCGTCCGCAAGGATCACATTGCCGAAAATCGGCCCCTCGCGAAATTCGAACACTCCCTCGGTAGGGCGGTAGAAACTGCTCCCCTTGATGTCGGCGGGAAGCAGGTCCGGCGTGAATTGGATGCGCCGGAACTCTCCCGCGATCGATCGCGCGATCGACTTGGCCAGTGTCGTCTTGCCGGTGCCGGGCATGTCCTCGAGGAGCACATGTCCTCCCGCGAGGAGGGAGAGCACCACCAAACGGATGCTTTCCTCCTTGCCCCGAATGACCTTGGAGAGGTTCGTTTCCAGACGCGCGATCGGCTCCGCGTCGACGGTGCTCATGATCGCCCCACCGGCACGGTTTGTTTGCATCCCGAGTCCGCGGCGCGAAGGCCCGCCTCGAGTATCTCCTGGGCGTTGCGCGACACCACGGCCGAGCATACGCCCGAGGGCTCGATGCCGTGCTCGAGGCAGTGGATCATGTGTTCGGGAGCGTTGCGGTTGGGAGCCTCCGGTGCGCGGGGATCGATGATTTCCGGATTTGGCTCTCCCACTTTCTGCAGTCGAACCTTGCCGTCCTGAATGCACAGCGATCCTTGGGAACCGTAGGCGTACGGATTGGGGGTGGCGTACCCGATAGGTTGGGTCCAGGAAGCTTCGGCAACGGCGAACGCGTGGGGGTAGCGCATTCCCACCAACGCGTTGTCGTCGGGCAGGGGATAGTCCTTCGCGAGGACGGCGCGCATCCCGATCACTTCGCACGGTAGCCCAAGGAAACGGGCCGCCATCGCCGCACCGTAACAACAGTAGTCCATGTAGGCGCCCGCCCCGTTGAGTTCCTCGTCGTACAACCACGCCCAAAAGGCGGGGTCGCAGCCGATTTCCTTGGGGCCGTTGTGGGCGGACCGGTACTTGAAATAGCGCAGGTCGCCAATGGCCCCCGCCACGATCAAACGTTCGAACTCCTGCCAAGCCGCGGACCACGCCGTCGGCCAGTTCACCATCAACATTCGATCGGCCGATCGGGACGCGGAGAGCATACGTTCGGCGTGGTCGAGGCAAGAGGCCATCGGCTTTTCGGTGATCACATGGCATCCGATACCGAACGCCGCTTCGGAGATGTCGGCATGTCGGGCGTTTTCGGCGGCGATCTGCACGATGTCGAGGTTGCCCCCCTCGGCGGCGAGCATTGCCAGCGGTCCCGCGTGCACACGAGCGGCCGGAAACGCGGTGCGGAATCGATCGAGCAGTCGGGGATCGGTCTCGCCGACCGCCACGACCTCGGCCTGCGGATGGGCCGCCCAATGCTCGAGCTCGCCCCAAACATGGTCGTGAACGAGCGATGCGACACCGACTCGGTACGTTTTCATGACCGGATGATTCCACTCCGAGCCGCCGATACCCTCCCGGGCACGACTTATCCCCCCGAGGTTTGACCGGTGTCGTCCGACCCCCTAGAATCGATTCGGGCCCGGGTGGCGAAAGGGTAGACGCAGTGGTCTTAAAAACCACGGCCGGCGACGGCGTGCGGGTTCGAATCCCGCCTCGGGCACCTTGGTGGGTTGGCGGGCGCGGGAACGGATTTCCCGTGCGCGCGCCACGCGGTACACTGCTTTCCGGATCAGCGACCGACCAGCGCGTCGGTGGCGCGATGGTCCGAAGGAGACGCGGGTGGCTGTGCGATTCGATTCGAGCAAGGACACCGACGTGGTGGTGATCGGTGGCGGACCCGGGGGATATCCCGCCGCCATACGAGCCGCCCAACTTGGCGCGCGCGTCGTCTGCGTCGAAGCGGACAAACTCGGCGGCACGTGCCTCAATTGGGGGTGCATGCCCACCAAGACGATGATCGGGTCCGTGGCTGCGCTGCACACGCTCCGGCACGCCTCCGATTTCGGTTTGGTCGCCGAAAATGTCGGGGTCGACTTCGGCAAGGTGATGTCCCGCAAGGACAAAATTGTCAAGCAACTGACGGGTGGCGTCGGCTATCTGCTGAAAAAGCACAAGATCCGCCATGTGGCCGGCAAGGGCTCCATTGTGGATTCGCGCACGGTTCGTGTGGAAAAGGCCGACGGAACGTCCGAGACGATCACCACGAATGCGATCGTGATCGCGACCGGCTCGGTTCCGACCAAGGTTCCCATCCCGGGTGTCGAGGAAGCGGATGTCTGGGTTCCCAACGCCGAGGTGGGCCGGCGCTTCGAGGCGGGGGCCTTGGCCGACGGCGCCGTGTGGACCAGCAACGAGGCGGTCTCCGCGAAGAACATCCCGGGTGAACTCGTCGTCGTGGGCGGCGGTGTCATCGGTTGCGAATTTGCGTTCACCTACAA